>JASFIA010000265.1:0-4826 GCA_050122915.1 Desulfobacterales bacterium
ATAATCGTCGTCGAAGACAAAGTCATGACGCCCCCAGCAAATCAGTGTCGGCAGTGCGGACATCCGGTCGAGTTGACGATCCACCTCCTGGACTTGGTCGAAACCGGGGTCTCCGGGGTGAAGGGGAATGTCCTGGACGAAGCGCAAGGTTGCCAGGCGATAAGCTGGGCGGCTGTAGGGGGCGATCAGACCCGCTTTGACCTGGGGAGACAGGCGCTTGCGGGGCGCCATGAACAGGGCGCCACGGGCGAAAAGGTTCAAGCCCAGCACCGCCGGTATCCCGAACCATTGTAGATTCCGAATCAGACGCAGCCGCCCGGGAATGGCCTTCCCTATCGGGGGGTGAAATCCCGACGTGTTGGTCACCACCAGGCGGCGGATGTCATGTCGATGGCGAATTGCGTATGCCAGCCCTATCATGCCTCCCCAATCGTGAAGAACCAGGGTGACATTCCGGTCGATACGCAGAGCCTCCAGCGTCGCCTCGAGGTCGCGCACGCGGTCTTCAAGGCGGTATTCGTAACGTCTCAAGGAGGGTTTTTCAGATAGACCGCAGCCAATGTGATCCGGCACGACGACGCGGAAGTTGCTGCGCAGGGTTTTGATGAGCTCCCGGTAGTAGAAGGACCAAGTGGGGTTTCCGTGGAGCAGCACTATGGGATCTCCGCTGCCCTCATCCAAGTAGTGGAGACGGTGGCCGTTGACCGTCAGATACCGGGAGGTAAACGGATACAGGCGTCGAAAGGCGTCGGAGGCGAGAAAACCGCGCGGACGGTAAGGTCGTCTTTCGACTTCCGGGGCGGCGTCTATGGCCGGCGCTGTCGGCATGGCCTCGGTCACCATTCCAAGCCCATCATCAAACAGTTGAGGCCGCTGCCGATCCCGAGAAATCCCACCCGATCCCCCGTCTCGATAAACTGACGCTCATGGGCGATGGCGGCCGTCACGAAAAGGGAGACGGTGCCGATATTGCCGAGGTAGCGGAACGTGGAAAAGTCTTTTGAGGGATCGACCCCGATGGCCTTCAGGATCGTTTTTTGATGGGTGGTGCCGACCTGATGACAGATGATCTTGTCCGGGAGATCCGGACCCCAGCCCAGCTCTTTTTTGAAATCCGTAAAGGTGTCGACGCCTAAGGCAACGCCGTGGGTCAGGACACCCACCGAATCGGTGTTCATGACATGGGGCCGGGATGCCGGAATTCCGGTATCCGGTCCCCAGGTGCAGAGGCGGTGGTGGCTGACATTGTTTTTGATCATTCCGCCGACTACCCGATGCGTCCTGCTGCCGAAAGAGCCATCGGTCAGCACCGCTGCAGCGGCTCCGGATCCGCCTGTGAGGGTAGCCAGTGTGGTTTTGAACACTTCCATCCGGGGGGAATCGAGAAGACGATCGATGGTGGTGTCCACGATTTGGCGACAGGACTCGCAGGCCACCACAAGGCCGGCTCTGATGACGCCCAACTCGATGGCGTTGGCCACTTGAACCATTCCGTTGAGCATTCCCAGACACGCGTTGGAGACGTCGTAGACATGGGCATTGGGACCGATTCCCAGACCGTCCGCCACCGGACAGGCGGTGGCCGGTTCCAAATTCTCACGGCACACCGCACCATAGATCAGCATGCCGATGTCGCCCGCCGATATTCCGGCAGCATTCAAGGCTTTTTTCCCAGCGCTGACGGCGCCCTGGGAGAGCCGAAAATCCGGGTCCCAGTATCGGCTCTCCTGAATGCCTGTGATCTGCTCGAGCTGGCCTTTCTTCAGGCGAAGGGCATCGTATACAGGGGAGAGTCGGTCTTCGATGTCGTCTGCCGTCACCACATTGGGTGGGAGTTCGTATCCGATGGCGTCGAGGGTCACTCGCTGGTATCGCATGGTGTTTCCGTTTCTCGGACAGAGGTCGCCGGTTATCCGGACGACGGAACCAGCCGGATGGATAAATCCCGTATATTATATATGAGGAGGCCATCCACTTTCAATACACCGTTCACCCGCATCGCCGGCACATCGCCGTCCGTGCGGTCGGCCACGGCGGCATCGACGACGATTCGGCGGTTGGTAGGAAGAATCTGTCCCCTGTACTGCCAGCTGTGGGTCGTGCCCGGAACCAGTTCCACACAATGGTCCGGGTGGCTTTTCCCCCAGCGCCGCCCAGCCATGTAGCGGGCCAGCTGGAGCAGGGATTCCACGCCGAGTGACCCTGGGCACACGGGGTCTTGGAAAAAATGGGCTTCGAAAAACCATTCGTCGGGATCGATGGTTTTGATTCCCCGGATCGCCCCCAGGCCGTCACGGCCGCCGTTCATGTCCATGAAGGCGATCCGATCGATCATCCGAAGGGCTCGGGCCGGTATATGGCGATCCCCGTCGGGTCGGCTTCTGAGGTCCAGGGGCGTGAGGGGCGGGTAATCTGCCAAGGGGAGGGCGGTATCGTCGGTACCCGTGTTCTCCGAAATCCCAAGATCCGGTGCCTGCCGGATACCCACCTGTTCGGCAAGGGCATCGGCGGTGAAAAAGCCGAAATTCGTTTGACCGGTATATATGCGATCGCCCTGTCGAAGAACCTCGAAGTCAAAATTTTCAATGATCATGCCCCCGGCAGCGGATGCCCGGGTGAGGCGGACCCGGATCGAAAGGGTCGAGGCGGCGGGATAGATGTTCTGATGCACGGTGGCGGTTCCGTCCAGATTCCGAAAATGCAGCGCCTTGTCGCTCTTCAAGGCGGATCCCGCGTAGGCCGCCAAAAAACCGCAGGCCTGAAGAGGGATTTCCATGAGCACGCACAGGGGCATGCAGCGGGCCCGGTTCGCTCGAAAATACCAGTGGTCGGTGTCAACATCGAATTCGGTCGTTATCCACCCTCCCGGCTCAAGCCGCCAGGGCTTGGCGTCGGACGAGACGACGCGATCGATGAAGGAGTACGGAGGGGCAGGCAACCGGGCAATGAAGCGCTCTTCGTCGAAAGGGCGGTATGGCGGACCGAAGGCGGCCGAAGGGCGACCGGTGGCGAATTCCAGAATGTGTTGACGATCGAAAAGAGGTCCGGCGGACGCTTGCGGGACCGTCCGGGGCGACCCTGCGGCACGATCGAGCCAGAGGCGATCCACATCCTCTCGGCTGGAACCGGTCAGTTTCATGGACATCCCGGAAAACTGAACGATCCGGTGACCGTCGGCGTAGATGAGGGCGTCCGCCGTCACCCAGGGCTCCGGGTTGAATCCGATACCGGAAATCTCGATGTCATAGACTACTTTTCGGGTTTTTGGCGTGACGGGACCTCGGCACTTCAATACCGCCTGGGTGCCGATCATGGGTTCGATTCGGACGTCTCCCTTCTGACTGACCCATCCCATCCGCTGAATGAATACGCGGAGGGTATGGGCGCAGCACTCGTACATCAGGGTTCCCGGCATGACCCTGTCGTCGACGAAATGGCAAACCAGAAACCAATCGTCGGGGCGAATGTCGGCTTCCGCACGGATGCGACCGATGCCGTACCGTCCTCCAGATGGATCGAGATCGAGCACACGGTGGATGAGGCGCATCCTTCCGCCGGGAAGCCGCTGGGGTGATGGAAGGGTAATGTCCCGGAAGAGGGGGCCGAAGGCGGATTCAAGGTCTCCCGCTCTCAGCGCTTCCAGCTGGCCGTCCCCGAAGCCTTCCACCGCCATGGGGGCTGGAGGGCGCCAGTTCGTGGGGGCCTTGCCGGATATGGGCGCTTGTTCATTTTCGGTGATAATGATGCCGCCCGACTGATCCACTTCTGACTCGGTAAAAAAGCCGGCACATCCGTTTCTCATGGTGATCAACGGCACGCCGTTAATCGTCCCGTCGAACCGAAAGAAAAACATCCATGTATCCCCTTGGCGGATGAACCGTTCGATGCGGATATCGTACCGGATGGTGTCGCCTGGGCGCGGTAGGCCACTGTGAAACGTTACCGAGGCGTCTAACAGGCGATAGGTTCGATGTCCCTTGACCCTCAAATCGATGCCGAGATAGGCGCATAGAAACAGATCCGCTTGTCCGGCTTCAACCGATATGCACACCGGCGCCCTGTTCCCATCCAGGTACCACTGGTCGGGCAGTACGTCGTGTTCGGTAATGATTCGGCCCCGTCCAAGACCGCCTTTTTGCCCTTCGATTTGCAGAATCCGGTCCACCAGCATGAGGGGCTCGTCAGGGAGCCGCACCCTGGCCCGATAGCTGTCCACTTCTGCGAATTCAGGGCCGAAAAGACTTCCGACGGAACCCACCGCAAAGGCCATGCATTGCTCGCGATCGAAGGCCGGTGAGGGGTTGACGAAGGACGGCGCCGGAACAGGCGGGGTCTTCGCCGCCGAGGCAGGGTATTTCTTCGATTCCAGCAACCGGGCCTTGACCTCCATGGCTTCAGCGGTGGCTTGGATCATGTCTCTGGAGAAATCGAGAAATCGTCCATGAGCGGCGGCGGTTCGCTCGGCGCCCGCCAGCAGCCCCTGGACATTTCCGGCCCCAGGCTGCCAGTGGTCAATGTCGGTGGTACTGGGGCGAGGGACGGTTGCATGGGTCGGGAATCCGTCGGGTGGCGACGACGGAGAGGACGGTTGCGTCACCGCCGATTCGGGTTTTTGTGGAAGCGGCGGCACCACGATGGGTGGTGCGCCCACGACTCGGGTGATCCGATTCGTGTCGGGTTCGATCCCCATGCCTTCGGTCCGTTCCCCCAGCAGGGCGGATAGATCCAGCGGAATTCGATGAACAGACAGGGCGGCCGCCAGCTTGAGTACCGTCCGGTCCTCCTCTTCAAAAGGACTGGAGGCGGAAATGGCCAGATGATCCAGC
>JASFIA010000266.1:0-4819 GCA_050122915.1 Desulfobacterales bacterium
AGCGAACAGTCGTTCAAGGCCACCACTTCATTGACACCGCCCCGATTGAAAATCTTTGTGACGTGATTGATGCGAATCATGATTGACCGAAGCGGGATTTGATCTGGGGCATGGTGAGGGCAAGCATAACCATCAGTGCCGTTAGGAGATTTAGATCGCTCGGTGTGAAGGTGAATCGGCCCCATTTGATGCCGAGAGCCAGGGCGATGGCGATTCGATAAACAATCGATCCCAGCAGAGCGGCCACACAGGCTCGGGCGATGCCGCCCTTGCCGCATAGAGTTTCCCCAACGATGACCGACGCCAGGCCGGCGATGATGGTCCCAACCCCCATGTTGACATCGGAAGCCCCCTGGTTCTGGGCCACCAATGCCCCTGACAGGGCCACCAGCGCATTGGACAGACCGACCCCCAGCAACACCATGCGGTGGGTGTTGACCCCCTGACTCGTGATCATTTTCGGATTGTCGCCGGTGGCGAGAAGTGCCAGACCCAACTCCGTATGAAGAAACCAGATGATGACACCCGTTACGGCGAACGCGATGCCACCGTAGAGCGCAGGCGCCGTCAGATAGGCGGGCGTGTCGAGGGCGCCAAGGGTATCGAGCACGGTTTCCACCCCAAGCAGGGACCGGTTGGGTCCCCCCATGATCCGGATGTTGATGGAATATAAGGATATCATGGTAAGGATGGAGGCCAGAAGATGGAGAATCTTCAATTTGGTGTTAAGAACTGCTGTGACCATTCCAGCCAAAAAACCAGCCCCCATGGCCAGGATGAGAGACACGAACGGATCGATTCCATGGGCGATGGCCACGGCGGATATGGAAGCCCCCAATGGAAGACTCCCGTCCACCGTCAGATCGGGAAAATTCAACACCCGAAACGTCAAGTATACCCCCAGGGACATAATTCCATACAAAAGCCCCTGCTCCACGGCTCCAATCAGCGCGTAGATGGTCATCAGACAGCCATGCTCCGAGGCTCCCGCATCTTACCGGTAAACCTTGTTTGCTTTTCGGAGCAGGGCCTCGGGAACGGTGACTCCCATTTTCTCCGCGTAGGCCTGGTTGATATGGAGTTCGAGAGTCTCCTGGGTTTCCACAGGCGTGGTGGCGGGTTCAGCGCCGTTTAGTATCCGGATGGCCATGGCGCCGGTCTGCCGGCCATGGGCGTAATAGTCGAACCCCATGGCGGCGATGGCCCCTCGCTTGACGCTGTCGACGTCGGCGCAGAAGATCGGCAGCTGACTGTCAACCCCGACCTTTATGGCGGATTCCAACGCCGACACCACGGTATTGTCGGTCGGTATGAATACGGCATCCACCCGCCCGACAAGGCTTTTGGCAGCCTGGTAGACGTCGCTGGATTTCGAGACCGTCGATTCGACAACCTCAAAGTCCAGCTGGCTTCCGATGTTGCGAATGCCCTTAACCGTGGTGTTGCTGTTGGCTTCCCCGGAGTTGTAAATGACGCCCAGTCGACGCAGATCAGGGAAAAAGCCGATCACCATCCCCAGGTGCTGGTCCAAGGGCAGAAGATCGCTGACACCGGTGATGTTGCCCCCGGGTCGTGACAGGTCGGCAACAAGTCCGGCACCCACCGGATCGGTGATGGCGGTAAACAAAAACGGTGTGTCCTGCATGTGAGGCGCCTTTCGCAGCGCCTGGGCGACGGCCTGGGCCGTCGGGGTGGCAATCGCTAGAATCAGATCCGGTTTTTCACCCATGATCTGTCCGGCAATCTGGCCGGCAATGGCCATGTTGGCCTGGGCATTGTGAACAGTGAATTGAGCGGACACCTGCTGATCCTTCAGATGGTCTTGGAAACCGCTGAGAACAGCGTCAAGGGCCGGGTGTTCGACAAACTGACTGACCGAGATCCGATATGTCTGCTGGGCATCGGCAATGGACCCGCCGAGCAAAGACATCGCAACTACCGCCAACAGAACCATATTGCGCTTCATGACCATCCTCCTTTCAGACCGCTCCGCATTGTCCCCTCTAACGCCACTGCTCCCGGGCTGCCGTGGTAATCGATAGGCACCGATCACCCGGACGGAATCCAGACCGACGCCGCCGCCGTTGGCCTTTCTACTTCACCGTAACGACAGGACAATGGGCATTTAGGATGACAAACCGTGACGTCGATCCAAAAACCAGCTTTCCGACATTTGATCGACGCCGGACGCCGATGTAGACCAAATCAACCCCCCGTTCCTTGGCAAAGTCCACTAGATCCAAGCCTGGGTCCTTGCCACGGATCAACAGGTGGGTATCGCAGGCGATCCCCTCTTCTTCAGCGGCCGACTTTCGGTAGGCCAATGCCGATTCCGCATCGTGAATCACCTCTCTCTCGCTCTCGGTTCCCTTGAATAGAGACCACACCAGTTCGATGCTCGCCTCGAAAGTGCCGGCATGGCGGAGAGCCAGGGCTGCCGCCGCTTTGGACACATTGGAATTGTCAAAAGCCACCATCAGTTTCATGGAATTCTCCTTGTTTCGGGTCAGCGGTTCCTATCACAATCACAGGGGAATTGCCACTGCCGGGGCGTTTGCAATATGACCCACCGACAGACGATTGAGCACCCCGGCGCCCCTCGACAACTCCGGGTGCACCAGAACCGTATTGCACGTCAGCGGATTGCCGCCGGAGCCACTCATCCCTCTCTCAAAGCCGACACCACCGCTTTCATAAAAACCGGAAGATCGTCGGGGGTGCGGCTGGTGATGAGGCGGCCGTCCACCACCACTTCCTTGTCCACCCAGTCGGCACCGGCGTGGACCAAGTCATCCTTGATGGCAAAAAAGGAGGTAACCGTTTTTCCGTGAAGGATCTTCGCCGAGGCAAGCATCCATCCGGCATGACAAATAGCCGCAACCACTTTCCCCTCTTGGTGGAGGCTTCGGACCAGACCCACCATGTCGGGATAACGCCGCATCAAATCCGGTGCATACCCACCGGGGATGACGATGCCGTCGAAATCCGTGGTATTGACCTCCCCGGCGGCCGCATCGACGGTCACCGGAATGCCGGCCTTGCCGTTGTAGGTTTTTGCCGTTCCGGACCCTACCACGGTCACCGTGGCGCCCTCCTCCCTCAGTCGATAATAGGGGTACCAGAATTCAAGGTCGTTCACCATGTTTTCGACCGGCATCACTACCGCTTTGCCCAATAACGACATTACAGCCTCCTTTCCTCTCCTCAACAGTTCTCACCGGGCCTTTTGATCGAAACGCCCTTTTCCCCGGGGATGTCTCCGCCGCACGGAAACGGGATTCGTTGCAAGACGGTCAACATCTTAACAACCGAGGGAAAAACCTCAAGACAATTCAATCGATCGCTGGAAACAAGACCGGCGGATCGATGGCAATGCCCCCCCTACTGGGCGATCCCGTTCACGACCACACCCGTTCCTGCCGGATGAGCGCCGAAAGCATGCAAGGCCCTGTGAAATTGACGATGGCCGGCAACGACGGGATTTGAGAATCCGTTCGGAAGGAATGACAAAGAATGCTAATGAAGATTCCCTGAAACGGATCCTATCTTTACAAATGCCAAATGAAGTGATTGAATAATTGACTTATGCGGACCGCACGGTGCCCCTCCGGCGGCAGCAGGGCACTTGGAATAGATGATGACTGACGGCCATTCAAAGCCTGACAATCCCTCGTCCGGGCCACGGAGCATCCCGATAGCGTTGTCTGAGGAAAACGCCTCTCGGAAAGCCCCTGTCGGGCGTTCACCGGCCGTGGTCGAGGTCCCCAATCCCACTAAGCCCCTTTCCGTCGTCACTGCCAAGGCCAAGGCGGATGACCCATCCGCCGAAAAGCAGATGCCCCACGACCCAAACCTTTCGAAATGGTCAGCCTCCCTCTGGAAAGCCTACGAACGCTTCCTGAAAATACGCGGCAATCCGAGGGAAATTGGTCTTGGCTTTGCATTGGGTATTTTCGTTGGCATGACGCCGTTCATGGGGATGCATACCGCCATTGCCGTTTTTCTCGCCGCCATGCTGAAGTGGAACAAGTTTGCCGCCGCCATTGCCGTCTGGATCTCCAACCCGCTGACGGCGCCCTTCATATACAGCGCCACGTATCTGGTGGGCTCATGGTTTGTTCATCCACAACGGCCCTTTGTGCTGCCGCCCACCTTTGACCTGGATGCATTGATATCACTGGTCAAAATGGGACCTGGGTTTTTCTGGGTTCTCATGGTGGGAGGGGCCATCAGCGGAATTCCCCTGGCCATCGCAGCCTATTTCATGGCATTTGGTGCCATTGTGGAATATCGCAAAACGATTCGTCAGAAGCTTGTAAAAAGCACAGAAACACTGAAAAGCAAGCTTCATCCACCCAACCGCTCCCAACGGGAGTCCAGAAAAAAAGGAAAGAAAAAGCAACGACAATAACGGAGGACTCCGTTGACCGCCGATCACTCAATCGGAAAAGGAATCATCGAACAGATCATCGATGGAACCATCACCATCGATTCCGTCGATGAATTTGAAAGCATTCTGAACATTTTCCCGGACAATCCGGAAATCAGAACGCTTTACGCCGATCTACTGGTGGACTTTCGAAAGATTGACAGGGCGGCCGCATCCTACCATCGGGCATCTGAGCGGTTCCTGGAAAAGGGCGCCATCCCTCAGGCGATTGTCGCCATCCTTCTGGCCTGGCAGCTCCGCAAGCCCACTGCCGGCCAAATCAAAAGCTTCTACCACCGCCTGCTGGAATCCAACCAGCGGGCCTCTCCTCTGGGCGCGTTTCTGGCAGACTTGAGCAGGACGGAATTGCTGTCCCTCATTGTCCGGATG
>JASFIA010000267.1:0-4815 GCA_050122915.1 Desulfobacterales bacterium
AAGCAGGCAAGATCAAAATGCTGCTCGATGGCAGCGAGAAGCCGATCGGCGTGCAGATACTCGGCCCCCACGCCGGGGAACTCATCAACGAATGGGTGGCCGTTTTCAATGGAAAGGTTAAGCTGTCGACACTGGCCTCTGCGGTGCATCCCTACCCCACCGTCGGCGAAATCAACAAGCGGGTGGTGGGCAACTTCTTTTCTCCGAAAATTTTTTCGGATAAGATCAAAAAAGGGCTCAAATTTTTCTTCAACCTGAAGGGCAGGGCCTGTCGGAACGAAAAAGGACAGTGCCCGGAGAGCTGTGACGACGTGTCCTGAAAGACGGCAACCGGTCGACTTCCCCAAGGAGACAACAATGAATGCAACCGCAGAGAGATCGTCCGGCAGCCGTTCGAAAGCCGTCATGAAAATGCTGGTACTTCTGGCGTTTGTCATCGGTGCCGTCGTTCTGGTCCGCTATACCCCCGTCAGGAGCTATCTCACGGCCGATGCCTTGCAGCAGTTTCTGGATGGGGCCGGCATATGGGCCCCGATCGTATTCATTGGCGGCTATGCGTTGGGGGTCTGTCTGTTTCTTCCCGGAACTCTGCTGACAGGTCTCGGGGCCGCCATTTTCGGGGCCTATTGGGGCTTTGTCTACGTGTGGTTCGGTGCCATGATCGGGGCGAGTGCGGCCTTTGTCATCGGTCGCACCTTGGGTCGCGATTTTGCCGCCAGTCTCATCGGGAATAAACTGAAAAAATACGACGAGGCGATCGAACGAAACGGATTTGCCACCGTGCTTTACCTTCGCCTTCTCTATTTCCCGTTCACGCCCATGAACTTCGGCATGGGGCTGACCCGGGTGCGCTTTTGGGACTACTTCCTCGGCACGGGGTTGGGCATCCTCGTCGGAACCTTTATCTTCACGTTTTTCATCGGCACGCTAAAGGAGGTATGGAGCTCCGGAGACTGGGGGCAGCTCATTTCCTTCAAAGTCTTTTTCTCAATAGGACTATTTGTCTTCTCTTTTTTCATCCCCAAGATCATCAAGCGCTTCAAGTCTGAAGCCTGATTCATCGGTGTGCCATGACGAGAAGGGGGTGACGGACGACATGGATATGGACTTGCCGATCTTCGCGTCAACCGTCGATAGGCAACGGATACCGGCGCATCTCAAGGGAGGCCTGCTGCTGGCTGTGCTGATGGCCATCCTTTTGGTGGCCATCGGGTGCGCCGGTCGCATTGCCGGCGGGCCCGACCTGGACGGCCTCTACAGTGCGCTTGCCGCCGAAGAGACGCCCTTCAGAAATCCAGTGGTGGTGATCCCGGGAATTGTCGGCTCCCGTCTGGAGAGTCGAAAGGATGGTTCTGTTGCCTGGGGCGACTTCGGTCTGGGGCAGGCAGACCCCAATAGCCCGGACGGTGCACGAAGCATCGCTTTGCCCATGGCCAGAGGCGTCCCCTTGAGAGCGCTGACCGACGATATTCAACCTTCGGGGGCGCTCGATCAGGTCCGCTTCAATTTCCTGGGCTATCCGTTCCAACTCAATACCTATGCACAGATCCTGTCCGCTCTCGGCGTCGGAGGATACCGGGACGAGCAGTGGGGGACATCCGGTCGTGTCGACTATGGAAACGACCATTTTACCTGTTTTCAGTTCGACTTCGACTGGCGGCGGGATATCATCGAAAGCGCCGGGGCCCTTCACCGTTTTCTGGAAGAAAAGCGGCGCTATGTCCAGATCGAGATCCAGAAGCGGCACGGGATGGTCGACTACCCGGTGCGCTTCGATATCGTTGCCCATTCCATGGGGGGGTTGGTCGCCCGATATTATCTTCGCTATGGGGCGAAGGACCTGCCCGAAAACGGGAGTCTGCCAGCCGTCACATGGGAGGGCGCCCGCTGGGTGGACACACTGGTCATGGTGGCCCCCCCCAACGGCGGTTCGCTGGAGGCTCTTCACCACCTGGTATACGGTCTGAAGCCGGCACTGCTTCTTCCCCGGTACCGGCCGTCAGTCATCGGCACCATGCCGTCGGTCTATCAGTTGCTTCCCCGGCCCCGCCATCGTCCTCTGCTGGACACGAAAGGCGTCCCTGTCGACACCCTCTATGACAGCGCCCTGTGGATCGAAAACGGCTGGGGGTTGGCCGATCCGAAAGAAACGGACATGCTGGGCCACCTGCTGCCGTCGGAGACCGACGCCGGGCAACGGCGTGCCATCGCCATCGAGCATCTGGAGAAATCTCTCGAACGGGCCCGGCTTTTTGCGGCGGCCATGGATCAACCCGCCCTCCCTCCGGCCCGGCTTCAACTGCTGCTGGTGGCCGGAGATGCCGTGGATACCAAGGCCCGCTTGCAAATCAGGACCAACGGAGGCTTGAAAACCGTTGCCATGGGCCCAGGCGACGGCACTGTTCTGCGGCGAAGCGCTCTTCTTGACCAAAGAGAAGAGCATCATGCCGGGGAGCGGTTGTATTCACCTGTCCGTTGGTCCCAAGTGCTGTTCTTGTTCTCCGACCACCTGGACCTGACGCGGGATCCCGCCTTTACGGACAATCTGCTCTATTTTCTTTTGGAGCATCCCCGCCGCCCGTCGGGTCCGCAAGAGGATACCGTGCCATGACCGGTTGACAAGGGATACGGAATTGGAGACACTTTTCCTCCATCGGTCCGGTGCCTGCTCACCGGCCCGCCGTCAGCGAGGGTGGACCCCGCTACCGACTCTCTTATAGAATGCAGAGGAAAAACCTTATGATCACAGCAGACGTGAACATGAAGACCTGGGCGGTAGTTGTTTTTATTGTGCTGTCGACAGCGGGCTTCTATTCACCGGGACACACCGAATCCATCGCCGACGCCGATTGGGAGGCCGTCGTCGCCACGGCCAAAGGGCAGACGGTGGACTGGGCAATGTGGGGCGGGTCCCCGGCGGTCAACAGCTACGTCAATGGATTCGTTGCCGGGCAGTTGAAGGAACGCTACGGGATCACCTTGAGACCGGTTCCGGTCCAGGATATCGCAGAGGTGGTAGGCAAGCTGGTCATCGAAAAACAGGCCGGAAAAACGGACGGCGGCAACGTCGACCTCATGTGGATCAACGGAGAGAACTTTAGAACGGCAAAGCGAAACGGACTGCTGTTCGGCCCCTTTGCCGACCGGCTTCCCAACCAGACGCTGGTCGATTGGAGCAACCCTTCCGTCGCCAATGATTTCGGAATGCCGGTGGAGGGAATGGAGTCTCCTTGGGGCAGCGCCCAGGTGGTGATGATCTACGACAGTGCAAGGATCTCCGAGCCGCCAAGATCCGTCGGCAGTCTGCTTGACTGGATCCGCAGCCATCCGGGGCGGTTTGCCTACCCGGCGCCTCCGGACTTCACCGGCTCCGTTTTCGTCCGTCATCTCTTCTACCATGTGTCCGGCAGCGTCGATCGATGGCAGGGGGGGGGCACCGGTGCCGAGTTCGACGCTGCCGCCGAGGCCACCTACCGTTTGCTTAAGGAGATCGAGCCTTATTTGTGGCGGAAGGGCAGCACCTATCCGGAATCGCCGGTCCGGTTGAACACTCTCTTTGCCGATGGTGAAATCGACTTCTCTTTTTCCTACCACCAGGCCGAGGCCTCCCGGAATATCGTCGACGGCCTGTTCCCCGAGACGGTCAGGACTTACGTGTTCGACGAAGGGACGATCGCCAACACCCATTTCGTGGCTATCCCCTTCAATGCCGGCGACATGGCCGGTGCCATGGTGGTCGCCGATTTTCTTCTCTCCCCGGAGGCACAGCTGGAAAAGGCGAAACCCGAGGTCTGGGGCGATTTCCCGGCCATCGATACGAGTCGTCTCGATGCTGACTGGCGAAATCGCTTCGAGACCCTGCCCCGGGGCATCGCGACCCTGTCGGACCGGGAACTTCAGAGCCGACAGCTTCCGGAACCCCCGAGCGATATTCTGATTCGGCTGGAAAAAGGGTGGGAAACTCACGTGCTGAAGGGGCGGTGATGACCGGTACCTCCAATTGGAAAGGAAACGCCAGAACCCGAGAAGGGCCGGGCCGGTTTCGACTGGCGGTGCTGCTGGGACCGGCCCTGGCGGTGACGCTGATTCTTTTCGGCGGGGGCCTATTATTGGGCGGCCTTCAGGCTTTGGGACATCTGCCTGCAGCCGGGCTGGATCGGTTGACCTTGGCCCATTTCCAGCGTGTGGTCACCGATCCGGATTTTTTGAAGAGCATGGGCCTCACTGTCTACATCTCCGCGACATCAACCCTGGCGGCGGCCGCAGTCAGTGTGGCCCTCGCCATGGCGCTCACCCGCCTCGCCGACACTTACCGGGTGCTCCATTTCGTGCTCCAGATTCCCCTCACCGTCCCCCATCTGGTGGTTGCCGTGTCCATGGTGTTTCTTCTATCCCCTGCGGGAATCATCTCCCGCCTCTCGGCTGCGGCGGGCATCGTCGATTCACCGGCCGATTTCCCCCTGCTGGTGAACGACCGGTGGTCGGTGGGAATCATCCTGGCCTACGTATGGAAGGAGATCCCCTTCATCACCCTGATGGTGTTAGCGGTCCTGAAGCAGTCGGGAACCGAACTGATCGATGTGGGGCGAACCTTAAAAGCCGGCCCATGGCAGCGATTCCGGTATATTACCCTGCCCACCATCTTCCCCAGTTTAGGGGCCGCCTGCCTGATTGTTTTTGCCTTTACCTTCGGCGCGTTCGAGGTGCCTTTTCTGATGGGGCAGACCTTTCCCATGACCCTTCCGGTGTGGGCCTACAAAAACTACAGCGACATTGATCTCATGGCCCGTCCGGAAGGGATTGCCATCGGTCTCA
>JASFIA010000268.1:0-4803 GCA_050122915.1 Desulfobacterales bacterium
GTTTGCCTACCGACACTGCCATTTCTTCCCATATGAAGTACCGCCCGCACCGAAGTCTTGCCGTTGTTCAGCACTTCAAAGGCGATCAATATAAACACGCGGTCGTTGCCGATTCGACATTCGGAGCTTCCGCTCATTGTCATCCCCTCCTGGCTGCTGATGGATATCATCGGCAAAATCACAGAGGGCATGAAGGATTCATCAGAGGAGCGGCAGGGATCGGGGCGCTGTCAGCGGCTTATCCTTTCGGTGCCGTTGCCACTGAAGGCCTTTTCATTCCCATGTCGACTATTAGGGATTGGCGCCCGTCATACAGGCCAAACCGGTTCAGTCGACATTCCGACAATCCTAATGAAAAGGGGAAGAGCAATGAAAAAGACTCAAGCGACGATCGGCATCCTGCTTGTGGGATTTCTGGCAGCGCTGACGAGCCCGTCCTGGGCCGCAAGGGAGAGAGGGGGGGATCGGGGGCGGTCCGGCGACCTACAGCAGCAGAGGATGGAGCGTCTCGGTCACCGGCCCAACCATGAGGGCGGTCGATCCAATGAAGCGAGGCTCCACCGCCGGGGGCCGACGCATCAGGGATGGGGAAGAAGCCGGCATCGGGTCACCACCAGACATCACCATCCGAGACAGTTTCATCGTAACCCCCGGCAAACGGTATTTCGCCATGGCCATCCAGGCCTCTATCAAAAGCGCTTCCACGCCCCGTCCCACCGCGGCGGCCATCATGGTCGGTTTGTGAACAGGCACCATTTCCGAGGGGGATACGGTAGGGCACTTGGATCGCCCGGCTTCAAACATCGGTATCCGAAAAGACACCAGTGGCAAGCCCGCCCGTTCTGATCATCGAGGGGGCATCCCAGAAAAAGGGGACGATTCCTTCGGCCTCCGAGGCCGGCGAAGGAATTTGACTCGGTGAGCGGCTCCGGTATTCCCTTCAGCCAACGGACCCTCCGTTAAAAAGGCAGACCCAAAAGGGCCTGCCTTACTCATCGTTAAGCGCCATCCGAAGAACCGCGCGATCCTGGGTGGTGGACTGGAAATGCAATCAGCCGCCGGCCAGCGCTTTACTGAGTTGGAGGATATTGGCGGCCTTGCCCACCACGACCAAAGTGTCTTCCTTTTCGAGACGGGTGTTGGCCCCGGGATTGAAAACCATGGTCCCATCTGCTTTTTTGATGGTGATGATGATGACGTCGAAGGTGTTTCGGATGCCCGTTTCGACGAGTGACCGGTTTGCCAACTGGGATCCCTCATAAACGGGGATCTCCTCCACCTGAATGTCGGCACTGTCGTCGGCAAAGGCCATTTCAAGAAATTGGATGACCGTGGGCCTCAGAATGGCGTGGGCCATTCGCCTTGCCCCCAGGTCGTAAGGCGATACGATTTTGTTGGCCCCCGCCGCCAACAGGGTTTTCTTTGCGGAATTCTGTATGGCCCGGGAAACAATGAAAATACCCGGGTTGATCTGGCGTGCCAGCAGCACCATAAACACATTGTCGGCATCGGAACCGACGACGGTGAGGAGTCCACGGGCTCTTTCGATACCGGCTTTGAGCAGGATATCTTCATCCGTGGCCTTTCCCACTATATACAGGATCCCGTCGCTGTTCATAGCCGGAATTCGGTTTTCGTCCTGCTCGATCACCACCACGTTGAGGTAGCGCTGAATCAGAAAGCGGGTCAGCGCACGTCCCATTCGACCATAGCCGCAGACAATGTAATGGTTGTTCAATTTATTGATCTGTTTATCCAATTTATGTCTCCCCAGAACTGACCGAATGCGACCCTCGACCAGAAATTGGATGATGCCGCTTACCACGTACAAAAAATAGCCCACCCCCAAGAGAATGAGAATGATCGTGAACACCCGCCCCTTGGGACTAACGATCTGAACCTCCCCGTAACCCACCGTGGCCAGGGTAATCACGGTCATGTAGAGGGCATCCAGAAACGCCCATCCCTCAATGGCCATGTAACCGATGGAGCCAAGGGCAAGAAGGGCGATGGACAGGGCGACGGAGATGATGGCTTGCTGGAGTTTGTCCAACGGTCGGCCTCGTTTGGGGTCGGGTCGGAAATCCGATGTCAGATTAAACACCCCAGGCGGTGATAGATCAAGTGGGTCACCGGATTTTTTGACCTCTGCAGAATGGATGGTGGCATCCGGTCCCGTAGGGCGGGCCCGTGCAGGCGTGCGCAAATCGAAAAAAAAAGACGAGGGCGGGAAAAAACCTGCCCCCGTCAGGGGTGAAATGAGGTTTGGAGGCGACAGTTCCAAACCAGCGTAACCGACATTGCGGTTCGGTTCGCTATATTTTTACGATAATGCCGTTTTTGGCCCCTGCAACCCGATCCCCCGCCCTGAAATGCGTTTTTATTGGGGCCATGAAAGTTCACCGTTTTTTCCATTCCGCCCGTTGATCGCGGGAGCGCCTTCGGGTATGTTGGTGACAATGGAATTACTTCCCCTCATTGCTGTCCTCTCGCTCGGCATGAGCGTTGGATGCGACTTCTGGTTCAACCGGATCGTCATGGCTGCCTCTCCCAATGGCGACGACCTCAGAGGCGGCAAGGAGGACACGGTCATGGACCTGGTAACCCTCTACCGTGCCAGCAGGCCGGCGATTCTGGTAAAGAATCCGGTTTTGGATGCGATGGTGGAAAACGGGGGGCGCACGTTCTTCTTCGTCTTTGCCATCGCCGCCATTTCTTTGGTGTTTCGCGAGACCCATTCTTTCGGATGGGTGCTTGCCGTCATCCCCGTTTTGATCCTTATGTTCTTCCTATGCAACCAGGCAGCTGTATTCGCTGCCAGCCGCTTTCCTATTGGAAAGGGACGATACCGCCAGTGACCTTTACCGATAGCCCATAACGCTGCCGGCCCGGTCCCACATGCCTTTCTATCCGTCTTCACACCTTTTCTTAACCCGGCTCCAATCCCATTCGAACAGAATCCAGGGAAATAATAAAACTTAACCTCAACCAGCGTCCAAAGGACGGAGGGATCCTGTCATGCATCCATCCTCTATGGAATTGCCGGCGGTCGAGATAACAAATCTCAGCAAGACCTTTGGAACCAACACTGCTCTCAAGCGGGTCAGTCTCACGATTGGCCAGGGAGAGATGGTTGCGTTGATCGGCCCTTCAGGTTCCGGGAAATCAACTCTGTTGCGGCACCTTTCCGGCCTCGTATCCAGCGATCGGCATGAGAAAAGTATCATCAAGGTAATGGGAAAGCTGGTTCAGAGGGACGGCATCGTTTCGGGCAATATCCGAATGATCCGTTCGGATGTCGGGTTTATTTTTCAGCAGTTCAATCTGGTGGGACGACTGAGCCTTTTAACCAACATACTCACCGGAATGCTTTCTCGGATTCCAGTTTGGCGCAGTTTGTTCGGTGTGTTCCTTCGACGGGAGAAAATGGCGGCCATGGAAGCCTTACGGCGGGTCGGCATCGATAATTATGCCGGTCAGCGGGCCAGCACGCTGTCCGGAGGGCAGCAGCAGAGGGGCGCCATCGCCCGGGCCCTGCTCCAGAAGGCCAAACTCATCCTGGCCGATGAACCCATCGCCTCACTGGATCCACAGTCGGCCACCCTTGTCATGGAGGCCCTTCGGTCTTTGAATCGGGAAGACCTCCTAACGGTGGTGGTGAGCCTGCATCAAATCGATTTCGCCTTTCGATATTGCCCACGTTCCATTGCCCTAAAAGACGGGCAGGTAATCTACGACGGACCGACGCGGGACCTGACCGTCGAATTGCTTCGGGAGGTGTATGGAAGCGACTATTTGGAAATCGATCGGGCCGACGGTGGTCGATGGAATCCCTCCGGAGGCAGCGAATCCGACGGCCCTCAGGAACCCTCCCGGGCGATGTCCGCTGCATGACCGGCTCATGCCGATTCCGGGGCAGCCCGGAGGGGCATCGGATGTCATTGGTCGAGGAGACATCGGCGGTTGTTCGGCACGATAGCCTCTACCCCGAGCCGTCATATCGAGCAGCACCTCACCAATAATCAATCAGTAATCAAGGAGGAGACGATGAGGAAACAATGGTTCACCCTGGTCGCCGTATTGGCGGTGACTCTGGCTATGACCGGTGCAGCCTTCGGAAGCGACGTCGGTTCACTTGAAGGCATCACGGAGCTTAACTTTGGCATTATTTCCACCGAATCCACCGCCGGCCTCCAAAAAGGCTTCGACCCGTTCCTGGAAGACATGTCCAAGGCACTGGGAATGAAGGTCAACGCCTTTTTCGCTCCCGACTATGCCGGCGTTATCGAGGGCATGCGATTCGGCAAGGTTCACGTGGCCTGGTTCGGTAACAAGTCGGCCATGGAGGCCGTGGACCGGGCCAACGGTGAGATTTTCGCGCAGACCGTCGACGTCGAGGGCAATCCCGGCTACTGGTCCCTGATCATCGTTCACAAAGACAGCCCCTTCAACAGTATCGATGACATCATCGCCAAGGGAAAGGATCTCACGTTTGGCAACGGAGACCCCAACAGCACGTCGGGTTGCCTGATCCCCAGTTACTACATCTGGGCAAAATACGAGATCGACCCGATCAAGCACTTCAAACGGGTCACCAATGCCAACCACGAAACCAACGCGCTGTCGGTCGCCTCGAAGCGTGTCGACTTCGCTACCAACAACACCGAGTCCCTCAGCCGTGTGAAAATCAACAATCCGGAAATGTATGAGAACATCAAAATCATCTGGAAAAGCCCTTTGATTCCGAGCGATCCGCTCGTCTGGCGAAAAGACATGCCAAGGGAACTGAGAGCGAAGATCAAA
>JASFIA010000269.1:0-4783 GCA_050122915.1 Desulfobacterales bacterium
TTCTTCGAATCGACGGCAAACCTCTGGCGGCAGGGGCGCTCCTCCGGAAAAGCACCCCATGATCGACGAGACATCGTACCGATCAATGTCCCGATGGTTGGTGAACGCCACGAATATCGTCGGCACCGCAGGCATCAGGGTGGGTCGGTTTTTTTGGACGCTCTCGAGGACGTCGGTGAAAGGGGGGTCGCCGGCCCTGGGATCCGGCACGCAAATGAGTCGGCTTCCGGACCCGCAGGCCGACAACATGGCACAGGTCAATCCGAAAATGTGGTACCAGGGCAGCACCCCCAGGTAGCAATGAAACCCGCCGGGACGGAACCGCTCCGGCGCAGCCCCCGGTTCATGGACAATTCGGCCCCACTCGTCCAGCGCCATCACATCGAAAACCAGGTTGGCATGGGTGAGCCCCGCCCCTTTGGGAACACCGGTGGTGCCACCGGTGTAGATGATGACGGCCAGATCGCTGCCGGCATCGATAGCGACCTGGGGAGGGGTCGGCTCGGTCCTGGCCAGGATGTCATCGAAAAGGAAATGTCCGGGCTCATGGCGATCGGCCTTGGGTATTTTCCCTAACAGTCCGCCGATAAATCCCTTCAGCTTCGGCAGATAGGACTTGACGTTGCAAACCACCACCGTCTTGATCGTCGTTTCGCCGATGGCCTCGACCGCCGTCCGGTAAAACGTCGGGTGATCCATGCAGAAGAGAGCTGTTGCACCGGAATCGTCAATCTGCCGGTGCAGTTCGGAAGCCGTGTACAGGGGATTGCAGGTGACGCAGATTCCGCCGGCTTTCAGGATGCCGAAGAAAATGGCCGGAAAGTGGGGAAGGTTGGGCAGATAGATCACCACCCGATCGCCCTTCACCATCCCTTGCCCGGCAAGAAATGCGGCCACGCGGTCCGCAGCGGATTTGACCTCGGAGTAGGTTCGGGTGGCGCCACCGAAAATGGTGAATACATGATGAGGATATCGTTCGGCGGTCTTGTCCAGCAACTCGGTCAAGGGGCGGTCGAACCCGTCGATATTACGTTTGACACCTTCCGGCCAATAGGGTGTGGACCATGGCGCTGCAGTCATTCTGACCTACCTTCCCCGGCCCCAGTGGGCCGATGTTGAACCGCCGATGTGGGGGCGCACTCAGGGGATTTTCTCCCCGGGACCGTCGCTGTCCATCCAGGCTGGAAATTCCCGGCGATAGCGCACCACCGCTTCCGGATCAAGCTCGAGCATATCGACGGTCAGATGCGCCTCTCTTCCGGTGTAAACCCGGTGCTCCCCCGCCATGCGGAACAGGTGCCGTTTGTCGCAGTGGCGGCACGTTCCATCCACCTTGCCGACGGCCCCCCATGTCCTCGGCCAAGGGAGCGCCGTTCATGGTGAAGCCCGTTGGGAACATCTCCGGCAAAACGATGATATCCACAGTGTCTTGAAGCGTCGACAACCGTCGATCCATCGCCGCGATATTTGCGTAAGGATTCTCCCAAACCAGGGGACACTGGACCATGGCAACGGTCAAAGTCTGCATAACCGCTCCCCGGCCAAGGTCAGGGTTTCGTCGGACTTGGCGAAACAGAACCTCAGCACCCGGTGGTCGTCCCCATCCTTGTAAAACACCGACGGCGGAATGGCGGCGACGCCATGGGTGGCTGTCAACCGCCGTGCAACGTCCACATCCGGCTCATCCGTGATCCCGGAGTAGTCGAGCATCTGAAAGTAGGTGCCCTGACACTCAAGGACTTTGAAGCGGGAAGGTTCCGTCAGTTTCCGGAAAAGATCCCGCTTCGCCTGGTAGAACCCTGCAAGATCGAGGTGGTCCCGGCTGCGGGCCATAAATTCAGCCAGGGCCGTCTGAATGGGTGTGTTGGCCGCAAAAGTAATATATTGATGAATTTTTCGGAGTTCTGCCGTCAGGGGTCCAGGTGCGATGCAATAGCCTATCTTCCATCCGGTGGCATGGTAAGTCTTCCCGAAGGAACTCACCACGAAACTCCGTCGGGCCAGTTCCGGGTGTCTGGCCATACTCTGGTGACGACGCCCGTCGAAGATGATGTGCTCGTAGACCTCGTCGCTCAGAATGACCAAATCGGTATCGGCCGTCAGACTCACGAGGGCGTCGATGTCTTTTTCGCAAAGGGCCATTCCGGTAGGATTGTGGGGTGAGTTGATGATGAGAAGTCTCGTTTTCGGGGTAACGGCGTCCGATACCGCGTCCCAGTCTACCGTGTACTCCGGATACTGGAGCTTAACGAATCTCGCACGACCTCCGGCAAGACGGATGGCCGGCTCGTAGGCATCATAGGCGGGCTCGATGACGATGACGTCGTCATCCCGGCCGACCACCGCTGCAATCACGCCAAAGACCGCCTCGGTGGCCCCTGCGGTAACGGTAATGTCGGATTCGGGATCGTATCGGGTCCCGTACAGGTCCAGAACCCTGTCGCTGATGGCTTCCCTGAGGGCCATTACCCCGGGCATGGGGGCGTATTGGTTGTGACCCCGCCGCATGGCGTCTGCCACGGCGTCGATCAGCTCCGGATTGACGTCGAAATCGGGAAATCCCTGTGACAAATTGATGGCCCCGTGCTGCCCGGCCAAAGCAGACATGACCGAGAATATCGTGGTGCCCACATCCGGTAGCTTGGATCTCAGCCTCATCATTCCCCGCAGGCCCTGGTGCTGAGTGACCCCATTCGTCAGCCGCCGGAGAGCGAGCCCTGTCAGAGGCGTCGGTATCAGCCGGGCGGCGCGTCGGAAAGTGCCGCCTCTCTGAAGATGTCGTAGATATCGAGGGGCGACAACCCATTCATATCGGCGATTGCCTTCAGGGTCAATTCCGAACTGGCATCGATACCCTTCGATTGGAAGACCGCCAAAGCCCTCTCCTCGGCGATGCCGGCCGTTTTGCACATCTCTGAGAAGGTTTTCCGCCCTGTCCCCGGCGGGGGGGAGTCCGGCAAGGACGTCAATGCCGCATTCCCCTTCGGAGCGGCAGTCATGGCCTCGTAGACCGCCTTGGGGGACATGCCGTTCAAGCGTGCAATCTCCAGAACAGACTGTCGGTCGCTGTCGTAGCGAATGCCCCTGGAATCCAGCGCGGCCAGTGCCGCCGGAGCCGACAGTCCCGCCTTATCGATAAACCCCTTCAAACCGGACAATTCAGCATGTCCGTAGGGCGGCTCCCCGAAGCGGTCGGCGGCCGAAGCCTTTGCCGCAACGTTGCCGTCGAGCACCCATGCCATCGGGGGAACATCGAAATAGGTGCCCGCCGCCACCGCGGTCGTCAGGAGGAATGCCGCGTTGAACGCCGGAGTGAACACCCGTATTTGTCGACTCTGGTTTTTCAGGTAGGCGACGATCGGCCGCCAATTGTAGAAGATGTGAAGACCGGCTGCGAGAAGAAAGAGAAGCCCCACATTGATGTGGAGATCACCCCACTGGCTTTTGGTCAATCCAAGAAACCGCCAATCGGACCAGTAGGCCACACGACCCTGTGGCGCGAGGTAGAGGACGACGGCGGAGCAACCGGTAAGGGCAAAGGAGAGGAATGCGGTTAGGGATGCGGTGCGGCGAAGGGCCATTTGAGGCGGCTCCCCTGTTGGAAGTTGACGACGTGGAACGGGTTTCGGACCTTGAATACCTAATCGCAGTCAATGAGCCATCGCGCTGCGACACGTTACAACCCAATGAAGCGGTCGCAACACTGTGGGGCCGGGGTGTATCGGCCGGTCAGCCCCACCCTGGCAGCATTCGGCGGCGGGGATCCGATGCGCCGGTTCCCGCCCCATGCCGTCGATTGTTAAGATGCCCCGGCGCCTACCCGGCCAGCTTTCTGGCAATCGACGCGATGTGTCTTCCCTGAAAGCGGGCGGCCTCCAGTTCGTTTTCGCTCGGCATCCGTTCACCCGAACCGCCGGCTATGGTCGATGCGCCGTAGGGCGAGCCCCCGGTGATCTCGTCTATCCGCATCTGCCCCTGGAAGGTGTATGGCAAACCGACGACGATAAAACCGTGGTGGAGGAGAGTGATATGAAAGGAGAGGATTGTCGACTCCTGTCCCCCGTGCTGGGTTGCCGTACTGGTAAACACCCCCCCGACCTTGCCCACCAGCGCCCCCTTGGCCCACAGCTGACCGGTGGCATCCAGGAACTGGCGCATCTGACCGCACATGTTGCCGAACCGTGTGGGGGTTCCGAAGATCACGGCATCGGCCGAGGCCAGCTCCTCCACCGTACAAGTCGGTACGGCGGCCATGGCCTTTTGAGCCTCAACCGCTCCCATCTTCTCCAGCACCCCGTCGGGCAGCGTTTCCGGAACCCGGCGAATCACCACGTTCGCGCCATCGACATCGCCGGCCCCCTCGGCAACGGCCTCCGCCATGGCATGGACATGTCCGTAGGTCGAGTAATAAACGATCAACACTTTCATCGGGGTTTCTCCTTTTCTGGGTCTGTGGGCCCCTTTTCAAACGGGGAGCCCGGTCACGTCTCGGTCTGAAGGCCAAGCCTCACCCTCAAGCCACCGGGATATCTCCACGGCATCCTGAGAGGTGATGTCATGCCCGGCCTTCAGGGACCGGACCGCAAGGTCCGCTCCAGCCTTTCTAAAAAGACCTTCGAGTTCCAGAGTGCTCTCCCCTGGAATAACGGTGTCGCTTTCGCCCCGCAGCACGAGGATCCGTTTTCCGGTCAGGTCCGGAAGCATCTCTGGGATCAGCGGCAGCATGGGCCGAAGTAAAACCGCCCGATGGAAGATCTCCGGTCTCAGCAGCATCACGGCGGCG
>JASFIA010000270.1:0-4771 GCA_050122915.1 Desulfobacterales bacterium
CCGGTGCATGAAACCGCTGAGCCCGGGAGCGAGTATCTCGTCTGCCAACCTCTGGAAATCCCCCTCCAATTCATCGAAAGAAAACGCCATCTCCAGCCGGCCCGCCACAAAAGCGTCCATGAAATACCGGCATTCGTTTTCGATGATCACCTTTCGGTCATAGAAGGCCGTCTGCCAGGTCCAGGCGGTATCGAACCCGATGGCGCCGTCGATGGACATGCGGATCAGCAGGTTCACCGCGTCCCGGTAGACATCGGCGACCGCTTCGGACGAAGCCGCCGATCTTACCCTCTCCTCAAGAGAGGTGTCCCCCAGATCCTCCATGAGGACCAGACCGGAGAAAAGATCGGCGGCATGAATCGCCGGGACAGGCAGCCCCCGACTGGCCAAGTGGCGACCGATGGCCACGAAGGCGTCCGCCTCGGTGATTCCATCCCGCGGTCGGATGCCGTGGTCTGCCAAGACAAGGCTTTCTACGGGGGATGTTGCCCGAATCCACCGGCGGTCGGAGCCGTCCCCGGCAAGGGCCTCCCATCGAATTTCTGAGGCGGAAACCGTTGTTCCGGCGTTTTGGAGATGGGCCGCCACCATGGCGCTCCTGGCCTCCCGCCCATAGCGTTCCGGTGTACCTATATCCGACCAGTAGGCGTCCTTGGGGATCCATGCGCAGATGTCCACGCCGTCATCGATCATGGAACGGAAGGCATCGATGCTGCTGGAAGCCCCTTCGGCCGGAAGGTAGTCCAATACGGCGGGGTCCAGTACCTGAATCCCCGTGAATGTGAGCCACCGGGTGGGGTCCACGGCCGTCCTTCCGGCGGCGGGGTCGAATCCGATCACTCGGTTGCCGGCGTCTACCGCCACCGTATTGAATGCCGGGTCGTCCACCAAGGCCAGGGTGGCCGGGTGCGGGTGGCTTTGATGATAGCCGGCGAGGGCCTTGAGGTCGACGTCGGTGACAATATCGCTGTTGACCACCCAGAAGGCATGGTCATCCCAGAAATCCGAGAGGTTTCGGATGGCACCTCCGGTTCCCAGGATTTTCGGTTCGTGACGAATGATGACCGGCACCGGGTATGAAATCTGTCGAAGAAACGCTTCGATAGCCGGGTGGAGGTGGTGGGTGTTGACGGCGATGGCGTCGGCGCCGGCCTCGATGAGCCGACGGATGGCGATGTCGAGAAGTGGTCGGCCATTGAGGGTGAAGAGGGGCTTGGGGGTGCGACGGGTATGAGGGCGAAGTCGCGTTCCCAGTCCCGCAGCGAGGATCAGCGCCTTCATGGGTCTACCGGTGTCCGCGGAATCATGTCTGGAACCTCTCCAAATAGCGTCGGATCTGAGCCCCGTAGGAAGAGATGGCCGTGTTGTCCTCTCGACCGAAGATGCCTCGGGCGTTGAAAAAGGCCAGGGCATTTTGAAAGGTAATCCGGGAGAGGCTTTCCTTCAGCCCAACATCCTTCCGCTTGAACATTCGGTTCCCGTGGGAGCCAATGCCCTTCAGATGCTCCCCGGCGGACAACCCTTCCGCAGCATGTTGCTCGAGATAATCGACGACAACGCTGTAGGCCTCCAGAAACGGTCGGCAGAAATGGGCAAATACCCTTAGTGTCCGCAAACCCGCCGAGGTGATGTTGTACGTGTCCGGCAAGGTCGGATGCGGCATGAGCACCGCGTCGTCGATAAAGGACTTTATGGAGCGCCGAAGGAAGAATTCGGGAGATTTCTCCAGATCGAAGGAGAATTCGTGTTTGAAGAGATCCTGGAGGAACCGATACCCTGAGGCGAGATCCCGGGAGGAAAATTGGAAGGCATCGAGGGAGAGAATCGTCATTGCGGTGAAGGCCGCGGGCACGAAGGGGGCGATGCCGTTGTTTTTGTAAAAATCGAGGCTGGGACGCTTGGCCTCGGGGATGGTATAGCGGCATTCCGGATCGGAGGGGGGGGTGTCCTTGGAAAACCGCTCCACCCATTTGCGATGGAGGTAGGCGTCGAAGGCCTGGCTCAGGCTTCGGGCAGGATCCAGCACAAGGGTGTCCGACAGCTTGGCCCCGCAGAACTGTAAGTGCCGGCAATAGATGTCTGTGATACCGGAGATGTCGCCGGTGGTGAAGGGGTCTTTGGCGCCATTCAGCAGCGCCGCCGCCATAATGGAATGGGGGGTGATCACCGCCGCCCGGTTGAATGCGTTGATGGCTCGGTGTCCGATATGACGGCAGAAGGCCTCCTTGTCCTCTTTTGTGGCCGAATCGAGGGAAAGGCCCTGGCTTTCCAGAAGGTCTCCCAACAGCATGGGTTCGGCAAACCCGATGTAGATTTTCCCAAAGCGCTTTTTCAGGAATTTCCGCGCCCGAATCATCTGCACCAGGCTTTCGGGTTCCTTTTGACCTCCCTCGAGCTCATGAAGATAGGCTTTCTCCTCCGGCACCTTGTCATAGCCGATAAAGACCGGCGCCAGCACCAACTCATCGCAGGATCCCTGAGCGAAGGCCTCCAGAAGGATCGACAAAAACCCGGTTTTCGGCGTCAGGGGCTTGCCGGTGCGGCTCCTTCCCCCTTCGATGAACACCTCTATATTGAATCCCTCCCGAAGAAGCTGGGCCACATACGCCGCAAAAACTGCAGCGTAAAGGGCTTTCCCCTTGAAGGTGCGGCGGATGAAAAAAGCGCCGGAATTTCTAAAAATGGGGCCCATCGGCCAGAAGGACAGGTTTTTGCCGGCAACGATGTGGGGGCAGGGCATCGCGTTGTGGTGCATGACGTAGGAAAGCATCAGGTAGTCGATGTGGCTTTTGTGGCAAGGCAGCAGAATCAGAGGCCCACGGGTGGCCATTCGTTTGATGCCATCCAGCCCCTTCTGGTCGAGAAGCACCCCGTCAAACATATTCCGGATGGTCCAGGTGAGCACCCCGTCGAATGCTTTGATGACGGTCGGATTGTAGTTGGCGGCGATTTCTTCGAAATAGGCATCGGCCTTCTGATGCACTTTTTGGATCGGTAGATTCTCTTCTTCGGCGAACGCGTCCATGAACCGGCTGAACCCCGGCGCCGTCAGCAAATTCTGCTTGATGTCTAGACGTGATTTCAACACCGGACCGATGATGGCCTGCCGGTGGCGATTGATCTGACCGATCAGTTCGCGTCGAATCACCATAGACAACTCGGCCGGATCTGAATAGGACCGGTATCGGTGGGCCAGGGCCTCCTTCAGGTCGACCGGTTCGGATATCTCCACGAAAATCTGTCCGGGTTTTTTCATGAGGGTCAGGGTTTTCCGAAAAAAACTCGGTTGCCTTTCGGGTCCAGCTAGGAATTTTTTCATTCGCGAAGGCGATTTCTCAGGCCTTTTGGTAAACATCATCAGATGGGGCACGAGCATGATGGGTCGGTCGATGGTCTGCTGCAGATCGATGAGAAACCGGATGGGGTCGGTGATTTGTTTGACGAAGCGCCGTTGAAACTCTCTGGGGCCGGTCAATGACAACAGTCCAGTGCTGCCGGACAACAGCTGCCGGCGAAGATAGCCCGACGCATAAGGGTCCGGCCATTTTCGGTTGGTGAAAAGGCTGCCCATGGTTCCTATGAGAATGCGGATCAGGCGGGTCAGGGGCTGCCAGAACCAGATGCGCTGGTCAAAGGCGATGGTGGGCGCGGGGTGTCCCGTTTCTTGGTAACGGGTGTAGTAAAACAGATGTTCGAACCGACTCTCGTGCTTGCACACCAGGATGATGACGGCATCTTGGGGCAGGGTCCTGAAGACAGCGGTTTGCTTTGGGGACAGGGAGACCCCCTTGAAAAAAAGCTTCAGCAGCAAAGTCGGAAGGGCGCCGATTTCCTCCGGGAGATCACAGGCGTATTGATCCTGATGAGGGGCGGTAAAGCGTCGAATGACGGACCGCAGGGGGGTGGGTGTGGTCTTAGATCGTTTGTTCTTGAACGGATGCGTCATGGATGGGTGCCGGGTGGCGCTTACGGGTGTAAGGCAAGCGGGAAGGTTCATCCCCCCTGATATCTAACAGAATCGCCCCTCATGCGCAATGGCCTCATCATGGGCCTGCGTGAGTTACGGGCAAAAATAGGCTTGTCTTAGGGGGGTGGATGTGCTATCCCCATCTCATTTCAGCGCGGCAGTGCCGCGCATGCTGCGGATTTCCTCAAGGGATTCCATCGAATACCCTTTGTGCTCTCAACAATCAGTGGTATCCAAAATCAGGCACCGTCGGGTCTGTTTTTCTATCGTACAACGGCCTTGTGCCAACAAGGTGGACGTTTTTGGGTCGAGACTGACCATTCAGACTTATCTTTCAAAGGAGGATGATATCACATGAAGACATTAGTGGGTGGGGCAGCAGCCGCGATTCTGGGTCTAATCGGACTTGTCGTCTGGTTCAAACCGTTCATGCAGCTTCTGGCAGGCGCCATTCCCGCAATGCTGTTGCTGGGCGGAGGGTTGGCCATCTATCTTGGATTTGATGAGCTGAAGGATACCTGGAAGAAAGACGACAGTGTGGGAAGTCCGGTAGGCAATGATGAAGATGTCGACAAATACAAGAAAGAGATCGATGATCTGAAGCAGGAAATTGAGAGCCTGAAAAAAGCTTAAACCCTCGCCGTTTCCTTGCGGTTTCCATTTGCCCCGCCGACGTCCTGTCGACGGGGCTTGTTTTTTGCGGCGGCTGAAGCCATCTGGTCCATTCCTCGGCATAGGGCGCCGACTGGGTCGAGGGGGGAACTGCCTGCGGCGCGGGAAGGCGCTGGAGTCCCAACGAACGGC
>JASFIA010000271.1:0-4747 GCA_050122915.1 Desulfobacterales bacterium
TACTCTCAATGGCAATCATTGGTCTCCTTTTGACAGCTCCACCCTCATGGACGCCAGCAGCCCTTGCGGCCGGCGACGCTCCGAGCACGGTCGCTGTCGGCGGATATGATGTCGTCGCCTATCATGTGGAGGGGAAAGCGACCCGCGGCAGCGGTTATCATGTTGCGACACACGACGGCG
Source organism: Desulfobacterales bacterium (assembly GCA_050122915.1). Taxonomy (GTDB): domain Bacteria; phylum Desulfobacterota; class Desulfobacteria; order Desulfobacterales; family UBA5852; genus CALNZV01. Next base: position 181 of record JASFIA010000271.1, read on the forward strand.
CCACTTATCTTTTTTCCAGCAAGACCCACCGGGCCCAATTCCAGAAGGCACCCGAATCCTATGTGCCCCGTTTCTCCGGCTACTGCGCTTACGGTGCTGCCGTCGGCAAGAAATTTTATGCCGACCCGACGGTCTGGAAAATTGTCGACGGTAACCTTTATCTGAACCTGGACAAAGATATACAGAAAAAATGGGAAAGCGATCTTTCCGGAAATCTGAAGAAAGGTCACGCCAACTGGCCGAAGATAAAGGATGACAGGCCCGAAGGCACCTGATTGAGAAATCGCAGCTCTCCTCCACCAGGAATGCCGCCCGTGAGTCAACCGCGCAGTCGTCAGCCCGGGAGCCCTGATGGGATACCGGGCTGACACCGGTGATATCGTTGGCCCCGTCATCGTGGATAAAACCAACCGATCCCGGACTGCCTTGGGACGGCCGTTACCTTCAGGGGTAATTCGACGAATAGGGGAATGATTGCGACCGGCGTTCGTCGCCGCATCTGTCGCCGGGTCACAACCGACCAGGGACTTCAAAGGCGACAGCCTCTTCTGCCGCTTCATCGCCGACGAAGACCACGGGGACAGCCGCCATCCCGAATATTCCAGGACTTGCGGAAGCTCCCTACCTCACGAACGCCGGACTCTTTAACATGGCCGACCCTCCGGGACGACTTGGCGTTATCGGGACTGGACCCATCGGTCTCGAAATGGCGCAGGCCTTTCATCGCTTCGGGTCACCGGCGACGGGTTTTCCCGCAGCGACCGAATTGGGTCAAGCGGGCCACCATGAAAAGGACCGCATCGAAAAAGAAATTGAATTTTCACCCTTAACCAGAGAACTCTCCGATGTCGGCCGCAGCATCCTCGACGGGGAAACCGACGGTTTCGTAGACATTCACGTTAAAAAGGATTCTGACCAGAATCCTGTGAGCGGCCATCGTCGGCAGCCGTGCCGGAGACATGACCAGCGAGATCACCGTGGCGATGCAAGCCACTATGGGCCTTGGGAAACTGGCCACTGTCATCCAGCTTTATCCGGCAGCCGCCGAAGCCATTCGACCGTGCAGCGATGCATACAACCGATCGCGTCTGGCACGCACGGTCAAGGGCCTTTTAAACCGATTGATGACGATGAGGCGATGACGCAGCCGGATCCGGCGCATCGCCGTGGTCGGCCATTGCGGGATGGCCGGCCGCCATCGGCTGGCATTCCTGACTCACAGGCCGGAAACGGGGTGGTCGATAATGGGTTCACCCCCCCCTCGCAGGCTGTCGGCATGGAGGCGCCCCTCGATGTAGACGGCCAAGGCGCGAACCGCCAAATCGGAAGAACGAAATACGACCATACCGTTTTCCACCAATTGGTCTACAAGGGGGTCGTAGAGCCGACCGGCATCAACGACGCCGACCACCGGTTTGTCGACTGCGGCCGACAATTTGGGCATCTCAAGGGCGATGCTGCCGGGATCGTCGAAGTTGTACCGCCGTGACTCGCACTCCGCCAGGGTGCGCATGGCCGGCGACAGGGGATCCAGCCCGACCACCACCGCATCCACATGGGGATCTTCGGCAAGGCGCCGGACGGCGGCGAGGTGGGTCTCGTCGTCGGCGGCCGGATTGAGATCCAGGGGGTTCTTGATCTCAACGAGGCCCTCCAGCCGCTTTTCAGCGACCAGCCGCTGCAGGTTTTCACGGGTCCCTCTCGAAAACGCGGCCATCTGCATCGTAAAGTCGTCGGAGACGATGTTGTCGGCCATGCCGACCGCCTCGAAACCGGCGCCGCTGACGGCTGCCAGGCGATTGCCGTTCACCTTCTTCCCGTGAAAGCGCTGGGAAAGAACTAGAAGATCTTCGAATTGTGAGAACGTCTGTGCCACGATACCGCCCGCCTGGCGCACGCAGGATTCGCATACCATATAGTCTCCCGCCAGTAAGGCCGTGTGGCCGGATGTGGCGGATTTCCCCTCGGGCGTTCGACCGGCTTTGTAGAAAACGATATCTTTTCCAGAGATGACGGCATCTCGCAAAGCGCGGACAAAGAAAAGCCCGTCCAAATCATTGAACCCTTCGGCGTAGACCCCGATGACGTCGATCCCCGGGGCGTCTTTCAGGTATGAGAGCAAATCGCCGAGGGTGAGGTCGTTCTGGTTCCCCACCGATATCATGTAGCCTGGGTCCAGTTCGGGGCGCTTGCTCAGCCGGGTAATCATGAAGGCCCCGCTCTGGCTGAGGAATGCCGCGTTGCGGCTGCGCCGCCCACGTCGCCTGGGCAGTTTGGCCTCGGGGATAAACACCGTGTCATATCCGCCCGGATGGGAGATCACCCCCAGGCAATTGGCTCCGAGAAAAACGGGGCCGCCACCTGGGGCGGTGTGGGCCTGTTTGATTTTCCCCATCATGTGGGAGGCGCGCCCGACGCTCTCCTGGGTTTCTCCCATTCCGCCGGCAATCAGCATGACAGCCTCGGCGGCCTCCTGGGCGATGGTTTGCTCGACCAGCGCCGGCACAGCTTCGGATCCCACGGCGATGACCAGAAGATCCAGTTTGACGTCCAGAGAGGCCAGGTCGGGTACACAGTTGATCCCTTCAAACGTGCCGACTCCCGGTCGGATAATACGGAGTCTGCCGGGGTCGAAACCACTGGCCCTGATGTTGTCCAGGATGGTGCGCCCGACGTTGACCCGCGATATGGAAACCCCGACAACCCCGATGGTATGGGGGTGCAGCAAGTTTTCGATCTTGTGACACGGCCGCCGGTCGGGGATGCTGCCGGGTGTCGAGAATCGGCACATCCCGTCCAGCGGCACCATCAGATAATCGGAAAATGCGAAGGGATTGATTTCAAGTTCTTCGATCACAAACGGTCCGTCCGAATTGACCGGTGAGTAGGTGTTGGCCAGAACGATGAGGGATGAGAAGCATTCGATCAGCTGCTCGTCGGTGACGATGCGGCGCTGCCCCCGGGTAAGGCCGGCAAGCTTTTTGTAGCAGATGGTCTTTCGGAAAAGCTCGAAAAAGCCGCACCCATCGGTCATTTCCGTAGAGGCCGCCACGATGGCCTGCCCTTTCCGGAACCGCCGGGCGTATAACTCGGTATCCGTCCCGCCGAGGCCCGCGCTGATCACCATTCCGAACTCGCGGGTGTTCCGAATGCCCACGATCATCTCGTTGCCGAAGGCCTGGGAATCGGGCGGCATGAATTGAACGATCAGCACACCGTGGATGTCCTGGGCAATCGCCTGCCGAAGGGCCTTGCCGGATCGCCCCTTGTAATTGTCGGGGGAAAGGCCAGGGTCGCGCTCGATCATGGCGGCGTAGGTTTCCGGAACCTCGGCCGTCATCCGCCGCCAGGCCGACCGAATCTTCTCAGGGGTCTTCTCGACCACCGTTACGCCGCCCACCTCGGTCTTGTGAACGATGGCCGGTGAGACGATCTTCAGAACGACCCTTTTCCCCGGAAAGGCCATCAATTCCTCATCAGAGGGCCGAGCGCCCCTGGCCAGAAAAACGGTTCGAGGGGGTGTCTCGGCGCCGGATCGCTTCAGCAGTTCGTAGGTTTCGTATTCGAACAGAAAGCGGCGGCCCTGAGCGGCGGCCAAAGCGAACAGTCGGGTGATCGCCTCGAAATCGATCGCCAGCGCGAAAGGTGCATGGGTTCCGGACTCCACAGCCATGGGTGCGTCCTTATCCTATATTCATTGTCAGGGTCGCCGATACGGTATCGTTCAATTGGAACCAATGGCCGTGAGCGGCCATGGACTGGGGATCAACGGCTTCTGGAGTCTCACCGAGCGGGGTCGACAGCGCTGGCGCGCCAGGGACCGGCGCACCCTTGGGAGTTCATGGAAAACTCCGGGCTGGGGTCTTTGGACGAGGGAGGTTGTGGTCTGTGATCCGTTTACGTGCCGTCCGCCGTCGGGCTGCCGCCGGCCGACGCCTTCCTCCCCTTCGGAACCCCCTTGATTTCTTCCCGCATTAGGACGTAGGCCCGCCAATAATTGAACACGCCGCCCAGAAAGAACAAGACGCTCCCGATCAGGTATTGCCAGGCCAGAAAGGCGTAAAGGGTAGTGCGGTCGGACGCCGACGTTACATCCCATAGATACGGCACCGAGGCGACCGTAAACAACACCGACCCGACGACGAAGGCCACCGCCGTCAGGTTCATGAGCTGGAGGGTCACGAGGGAGCGGGACTTGACGATCTGGAGCACATTGATGCAGGCACCGAGAACGAACAGCAGGCTTCCGATGACGAAGCACCAGGCCCCGGCCTTGAACCATCCGACAATCGACAGAAAGAACACACTGCCGACGGTGAACAGGATCGTCCCCCACACGTAGCTCGATGCGGCGATGTATTCGAGGATTTCATCCCGATGGTGGGTACGCTGGGACCGCCAGTGGTGCCGAACCTCAACCAGGTCATGAACGGTGACGACCAGATAGAGAAGGGAGCCCACAAAAAAGGTCCACGCCCCTATATCGGCGAACTCTCCCAAAGCCGGGAAGAAAAGAATGCTGCCGATGATAAAAATGACACCGCCAAGCTTATAGAAAACCGCGTTG
>JASFIA010000272.1:0-4727 GCA_050122915.1 Desulfobacterales bacterium
GAAGATCCGGGTATCCGTGGTCTGGAAAAAGTCGTTGACCACCACATACCCCCTCTCCGTGCCCACGGTATCGGGCAGAAAGCCGATATCCGGCGCATCGCCGATGGAAATGAAAACCGTGTCGGCAGGCAGTACCTCCCCGTCCGTAAGCACGACACCTTCATCGGTAATTTCTTTTGTGAAGCAGGGCCACTGGAACCGGGCGCCCACCGCTTCGGCATCCTCCCGCTCCTTTCCAAAGGAAGCCGGCTCCTGAACGTCGATCAGGAGGATGTCCTCCGCGCCAAGTCGATGGGCCTCCGTGGCCACATCGCAGCCCACGTTGCCGGCCCCGATGATGACCACCCGTTTGCCAACCGCGACCGTGCCCGTTTTCGCATCGGCCAGGAAGTCCAGCGCCGTGATGAGCCGCTCCTTGCCCGGCACCGGCAGCACCCTGGGAGATTGAGCGCCGGTGGCGAGAACCACGAATTCATAGTCGGCCTTGAACTGCTCGAGTTCCGTCTTGGAAACCGGCTGCTGCAGATGGACATGGGGGATCACGCTTCGTATCCGTTCGATTTCCGATGTCACGACCGATTCGGGGATACGACTGCTGGGAATCACCGCCGCAATTTTCCCGCCAAGGGCCGGCGAGGTGTCAAACACCGTTGCGGTATGACCCATCCGGCGAAGCTGCCATGCCACTGAGATGCCGGCAGGACCGCCTCCCACGACGGCGATCTTGTGACCGCTTTCGGGGGGAAGCTCAGGGATTTTGGCCTCGACACTGGATTGGCCGAGCACACGGATATCAACAGGGGTCATAAAGGCGGACTGACGGGTACAGGCGCTCATGCAAAGATTGGGACACAAATAGCCGCACACCGTTGCCGGAAACGGCGTGTAGGCCAAGGCCAGGTCCACGGCCTCGTCCACCCTGCCCTGGCGAACCAATCGCCACCGGTCGTGGACCGGGATTCCCGTGGGGCACGAGGCCTCGCAGGGGGGGGCGTATTTTTCGTTTTCCCAAACCGGGACGTATCGTCGAAGGGCTCCGGTGGTGATGAGGGGGATCTGACTGCGGTCCAGATCGGTGAGGTCTCCCACAACGCCGCCGCGGCCGAGTTCTGCCTCCCACACGTCTTGTCGGAAGGTGGCCATGGGCCTCATGGGTCGGGCAAATTTTTCTTGGGGCGTCCGGGCCTCGATAAGCTGCCACTGGGTTCGGTCGGAGAGCGCCTCCGCCGCATCCGTTCGGTCGATATGGCCGAGGAAGACGGCCAGGTTCTCTTCTAGCCACGCCCAATCGGCATCCCCGATGGGCAGCATTTTGGCGTCGGCCTCACTGAAGCCGCTGTGGGGTCCCCGGAAATAACAACGCCCCCCGACCATGCCGACAAAAGGCCGGTAGCCAAGTACGTTCCCAGGATTCTGTCCGTCGATGCCGCAGACCACCGCGACCCCACCGGCCATGAACTCACCGAAATAGTCCCCCACCGTTCCCAGTACCCACAGTTCGGGTGGCGCGAAACGGGGATTTCGCTTGGTCATGGTCATACTGCGGGCCCCGACGTTTCCAGCCACCCAAACCCTGCCCTGGGCCATTCCGTTGCAGGTCCCGTTGCCGGCATGGCCGCGAACGACGATGTTGGCACCGGCATTGAGCCAGCCGGTGTCATCGGAGACCGGTCCGTCCACGTCGATAAGGGTGTTGGGGAATCCGAAGGAGCCCAGCCGCTGACCCGGAGGTCCCGTGACCCGGATGTGCACCGGATCCTGTCCGGCTTTCCAGAGACGGCCCCCGATATTGTGCTGGCCGAAAGCGCGGATCTCTAAATGTCGATGTCCGTTGGCCACGGCGTCCTGGATGCGTTCCTCGAGAATTCGGGATTCGATCCGGGTGCCTTCCTGCTTACCCGATATGATGTAGAACGTGTGTTCCTTGGGTTGATGATCGCTTGTCATGGTGACGCTCCGCTTTAAACCACATATTTGATCTGAAGCCTGTCGGCGGCATGGTAGTCGTCGATGCCGAGGGCGTCGGACATGCCGATCGGCAGGGACGTGGATCGGCCCAAGGGGGCGACGATCTTCTTCAATTCCGTGTCGAAGCTCAGAAAAACATCAACGACCCGTTCGGCCACCTGGTCGATGTCGAGACGACGATAGAGCCGCGGATCCTGGGAAGTAATACCCTTCGGGCAAAGCCCGATATTGCAGATGTTGCATCGGTCGGTCTCGGACCCGAGACATCCGGCAGCCGCCTGCATGATGTACTTGCCGATCTGAACCCCGCTGGCGCCGAGCATGATCAGTGCCGCGGCATTGGCTGCCAGATTGCCTGTTTTTCCGATGCCCCCTCCTGCGAATACCGGGATTTCATTCTGCATCCCCACCTGGGTCAGATTGAAGTAGGCGTCCCTGATATTGGTAGCGACGGGATGGCCCATGTGGTTCATGGAGACGTTGTAGGCCGCTCCGGTGCCGCCGTCTTCCCCGTCGATGGCCAGCCCCGCGGCGTATGGATTTCGGGTCAGGTTGTTCAGTACGGCCATTGCGGTGGAACTCCCGGAAATTTTCGGATAGACCGGAACCCGGAATCCCCACCCCATTGACATGGTTTGAATCATCTTGGCCACCGACTCTTCGATGGAGTACATGGTCTGATGGGTCGGCGGGGAGGGAAGGCTCACACCAGTAGGCACGCCCCGGATGGCGGCAATGAGTTTGTTGACCTTGTACCACATGAGAAGACCGCCGTCCCCGGGTTTGGCCCCCTGGCCGTATTTGATTTCGATGGCGCAGGGGTCTTCCTTCATCTCCGGGATGGCGTGGATGATCTCGTCCCATCCGAAATAGCCCGAGGCCACCTGAAGAATCACGTACTTCAGAAAGCGGGAGCGCAGGAGGCGCGGCGGGCACCCCCCTTCGCCGGTGACGATGCGAACGGGCATTCCCAGCTCCTCGTTAAGGTAGCTGACACCCAATTGAAGCCCCTCCCACATATTCGGGGATAGGGCCCCGAATGACATGCTGCCGATCACGAGGGGATAAATTTCCCTGACCGGAGGGGCCCATCCGTTCTCGGCAAGAAACTTGAGATTGTCCCCCGGTGAGAGCACCCGCCCCAAGAGCGTCCGAAGCTCGAATTCGTGACGGCCGGCATCCAGCGCCGGGTCGGTCAGCATGGAAATCCGGATGAACTTGATCCGGTCCAGAAAACTGCCGGGGGAGTTTCGGCGGCCTCCTCGACGTCGAGGCTGTCCGCCCCGGTCGACATGCATCCTGAGTTTATCGATTTCATCGGCCTTTGCCGGCGAGATGGCATCGTTGGGGCAGGCCATCTGGCACATGGCGCACCCGATACACGCATAGGAGGGATCCGTTTTCTGGCGGATGCCGTAGTAGAGGCTGTATTCGTTTTTCGGGGCCGTCAAATCGATCCCAACCCTCGGAGCGACATGGCGCTTTCGAAACACCCCCAGCTCGACGGCGTTGACGGGACAAACGGCCGTGCAGCGGCCGCAGAGAGTGCACTTGTCCTTGCTCCAATGGATCTGCCACGGCAAATCCATCACACTCAATGAGAAAGGTGCAATGGCTCCATTTGGTTGCATGTTCTGACCTCCTGACGGTCTGAATCCACGATAACGGTATCGAGATGCATCGGCTGAAAATCCATGGACTTGTCTCGGTCCGGGATGGCCGCGTCGAGTCCGCAGATCTCCGAAGAGAAGGCATAGATGCCGGACCGGCCTCCCACCACTCCCGGACGGAGTTTTTTCCGGTCCTGGACCATGAATAGCGAGTGGTCCGGGAGACAGCCGATGACACAGTTCGGACCGTCAATGATAAGCTTTCGGCAGGACATCTTGAGGTTGCCCAACAGATGGGCGTTCGAATGCCGCTGAATGTCCGCGTCTTGCAGTGGCGTGATGATATGCTTGTACGCTTCAACGCCCAGTCCTAAATGGGTGGACGCATAGTGAAGGATGTGGGTGAACACTTCCGAATCGGACTGGTAGCCGATGTAGCCTGGGAAGCCCCTCGACATGAGGTATTCCTTGATGGGGATAAAGGCGGTGTTCTCCCCATTGGTCATGGTGGAATACCCCTGTATGAAAAAGGGATGGCAGGCATACAGATTGATGGCATAGTTGGTGTTCTGACGGCCCTGAGCCATGATGATGCGGGCCCTAAGCTCCTTGCGGCCGAGTTGGAGGTGTCGGGCGACGGTGAGGGGATCGCCGATTTCCTTGATCATGATCACGTCCGGCCAGAAGGAGTAGACGATCATATCGCCCTTTTCCTCTCCCATGGCCCGCAGGGCCAGACGGGTTTCCAGAAGTCGCCGGCTGATTTCCATCTGGGGTAGGCCGTCCCAGTCCTCGGGATACTCATAGGCCCTGACCAGATAGATATTCCGCTTGGGGACGCCCGGCGGGGGCGTTTTAGGCACTTTGATGGACAGCTTGTATTTGGTCATGAACCCGACATTCATCATGTGGGTATCCAGACGTCTCAAGCCATCTTCGCTGAAAATGCCAGAGAGGATGGGGGCATCTTTGATGTCCTCAAAAGGCCCGCCAAGGTCCCTGAGAAAGAGGCCGACACCGGAGCCGTCATGCCCCTCGCGCATGACATCGAGGGCTTCGACGGCCACGAGGGGCGAGAGGGGGTCGCTGCTGGTGATGGCAAACAATCGGCACATGGCTGTTCTCCTTCCTGCCATGGAAAACGAATCG
>JASFIA010000273.1:0-4704 GCA_050122915.1 Desulfobacterales bacterium
TCTGCCTGAACAGGCCGAGGGCCTCCTCTCCGTTTTCAGCCGTGCTGACGGTGTAGCCGAGATCTCCGAGGGAGATTTTCAGTACGTTCCGGATGCCCTCTTCGTCGTCCACGAGCAGGATGGGGGCCCGGTTTGTTTTGCGTTCCGTGGTCATGGTGTTGAGTCCGCAACGGGAAGCTCGATGACGATAAGCGCCCCCGGTCCTTTCGATCGGGATACCCGGATCGAGCCGCCAAAATCCTGAATGATGCCGTAGCTGATCGACAACCCCAGCCCGGTGCCTTTGCCGACGTTTTTAGTGGTAAAGAACGGTTCGAATATTTTCTCGGACAGGGCTTCGGGAATCCCGGTGCCCGTGTCGTGCACTTCGGCTCTTATCTTCCCGTCCGCAAATCGGGAGCGAAGGGTGATCCGCTTGGCCTCGCCGGGGGACTCCTCGCGTTCCCATCGGTCATCGATAGCGTCCCGGGCGTTGATGAGCAGGTTGATGAACACCTGCTCAAGCCGAACGGCCTCCGCCTTTACCGGCGGCAGATCGTCGGCCAGGTCCCACACGGTTTCGATGCCGCGCAGCTTCAGCTGCTGGCTGAAGATGTCGAAGGCGCGCTGCATCACGGTGTTGAGTTCGACCATTTCCGGAATCATGTTGGATTTCCGGCCGAATTCGCGCATGTGATTGATAATTTTGGTGGCGCGATCGACGTGACTGTCGATTTCCTGGGACATGGAAAAGAGAATGTCGGTGTCGATTGGCTCCTTTCGGCTGACCTTGCGCATGAAGTAGCTGCTTGCCGTCTTGATGACCGACAGGGGCTGGTTCAATTCGTGGGCGACGCCGGTGGCCATTTCACCAAGGGTCGCCATTTTACCGGCTTGAACCAGCTGCTGCTCGGTTTCGATGCGCTTGGTGACGTCCGTGGTTGTCACCAGCAGGACGTCTTGGTCGGGGTATTCCAAGGGAGAGAGGCGGATATTCACATACAGCCCTCTTCCCTCCCGGTCGCGGTGTCTGACCTGGTAGAAGATCAGGCTCTGCTGCAGTTGGGCTTCCCAGTGGTCCCGTTCATCAGGAAAAAAGAGATCCAGAAAAGATTTTCCGGTCAGCTCGTGACGGGAATAGCCATAGAGTTCATGGGCCGCCCCGTTGCAGTCGATGACGGTGAAAGACTGCCGGTTGAGAACGAATACCGGGTTCGGTATGTTGTTGAAGAAGGAGTAGTAGCGCTTCTCGGTAGCCATCAGCGCTTCCTGGAGCTGCTTCATCTCGGTGACATCGAGGCTCATCTCCATCGCAGCCACCACCTCGCCGTCGTCGTTGAGCACGGGTGAGGTGGTGACGATCCAGTGGCTGGGGCTACCGTCCTTGTTGGTGCCGGATTCCTCGCTGAAATGGGAGCGGCCGTCGAGAAAGGTCATTTCGACGGGGCAGTTTTCGCATTTCTCCGTCCTCCCCTTGTAGGCGGAATAGCAGAAATCGCCTGGTTTCGGATCGAAGAGCTCCGCGAATTTCCGGTTGTAGGTCTTCAGGCGGTAGCTGCGGTCCTGAACGCTGATCAGGCAGGGAACCATTTCGAAGAGGGTTTCAAAGCGGTTCCGCTGACGGTTGACCGCCTCCTGCTGTGCGCCGATTTTCCTGCCCATGACGGTGATGGCCCCGGCCAGGCGACCCAATTCGTTGCGCCGGTCGATAGCGACATCACTCTCATAGTTTCCTTCGGTGATTCGCTGGGTGCAGGCCACGATACGGTCGATAGGGCTCTTGACCAACCAGTTGATGACGCCATAGATGACGAGGGCGGACAACAAAAAGACCGCCGCCGTGGATGCGCTGGTTATCCGTTGAATGCCGGCGATGTCCCGGTCGGTTTCTTCCATCGACACGGCGATGTCCAGGAGACCCAGAACCTTTTTTTCCGGGGGATGGACATGACAGTCGGCCGTGCTGCAGCTGGTTTCGTTGTAGATGGGACTGGTGAGTTCCAGGAGCCGGATTCCCTCCCCGGATTCAAAGATACGGGTCCGCTCCTCGAGGCTCGTTTTCACTCGAGGCGGGGTCACCTGGTGGCAGCTTTCGCACCCCTTGGGGCGTTCTCCCTCGCCTCGATTGATTTCATCCGGATGGTTGGAATATTTGATCTCCGCAGTTTTGCTGTAGATTCGCAGATGCACAATGTCAGGCTGCTGGCCGATATTGTGGATGATCTGGTTGATGTCCTCCCTGGCGTTCATCATCATGGCGTAGTGGGTGCCGAGCCGCACGGTCGTGCTGAGGCGATCCACAGTGACGACGGCCTCGTTGAAATGCTGCTTCCTCTGGTGGTGGAGGTTCAACCCGGCTAGAATGGTCAGGCTGACCAGCAGGACGCCGCCCATGAGAAGGGTCAGGTGAGAGACCAGGCTGTATCTCAGAAAGTCGATCAGTTTTGACATGAATCCGCCTTCCTGTCCCCATAGTGGCGATGGGGCAAAGGGGTTGGCAGACAGGCCTCGAGACCCATGTTTCGGCGGCCCGGCATGAAAAACCGGGCCGAGAACAGCCGGCCTTCCCGGTAGGCCGTTGTCACCGCGTCGACATCGCCGCATATCCACGGAATGAGGCGAATACCCATCCCCAGCAGTCGGTTTTGGTAACCCCGGGAGATGGCGCCGCAGATGACAAGCCCCACCCGATGGTGCTTCAGCACGCGGCATTTTTCCTTCAGGGTGAAGTGGTCGACCGCCACCAGTTGTTTTTCCCCGGTGCCATCCTCGGGCTCGATCCGCAGCTGGGCCGCCGTGTCGAACAGCGGCGATACCCGGTGACCCCAGATGGTGATGGCGATGGTCATGACAAGGCCTGTCTCCCTGAAGCGAGTGTCTTTTTCCGGTGATCCCCCAGACCCGTCTACCGGCCAACGACGGGGACGGGGGCCGAAAGATCCTGATAGCCATTTCTATTGGCAGGATTCATGCCAGGAAAAGGGCTGTTTCAATTTTCATTTTAATAGTTTGAAATCATTAATAAAATAAGATTTGGCCCCTGGGGGGGAGGGGTAAAGTCTGCAAAAATGAAATGCATATCCGCAATGGTGTGAAACGATTGCTATTGCATTTTTGCAAGGGTAGGGATCAGGAGGATCGACCGTCTTGAAGGGGAAGGGAAATCCCAAGGCGCTTTACCTTTCGCCACAGAGTGGTGGGGTGGATTCCCAGCTCTCGGGCTGCCGCGCTTCGGTTCCAGTTGTTTCGATGGAGGGTGTCCATAATGACCTGCTTTTCCGTCTCCTTGACCGACAGCCCATGGGGCGGGGGGCAGTCCAGGGTAAGGTTGCTGATGGAGACGCTTCTAAGATGGTCGGGAAGGTGGTCGATTTCGATCCACCGCTTGCGACACACCAGAACGGCATACTCGACGATATTTTCGAGCTCTCGGATGTTGCCCGGGTAGTCATGGACCATCAGGAGGGACAGAACATCCGGAGAGATGCCCCTGATCTCCTTTCCATTGAGCTGATTGAAGCGGCGGATGAAGTGGTCGATCAGCAGTGGGATGTCCTCTTTCCGCTCCCGAAGCGGGGGCAGGGAGAGACGGACCACATTGATCCGATAGAAGAGATCTTTCCTGAAGCGGCCGTCCTCAACCAATGTGCGCAGGTTCCGGTTGGTGGCGGCCAGGAATCGAACATCCGCCTGCTCCGGCCGGACATTACCCAGAGGTTCGTAAGTTCTGTCCTGAAGCACCCGCAGCAGCCGAACCTGAAGCATGGGGGAAATATCGCCGATTTCGTCCAGAAAGAGCGTTCCGCCGGCCGCCAGGGCAAGTCTGCCGGGTTTGTCCTTCTTGGCATCGGTGAAGGCGCCTGCCTTGTAGCCGAAAAGCTCCGATTCCAGAAGCGTGTCCGGCATGGCTCCGCAGTTGATGGTGACAAAGGGGCCGTTTTTCCGGTGACTATGGGCGTGGATGGCCTTAGCAAACAACTCCTTTCCGGTGCCGCTCTCCCCCTCGATCAATACCGTTGTCTCGCTTTCGGCCACCAGCTCCACTTTGTCGAAGAGCTGCTGCACCGCTTTGTTTTTGCTGACGATGTCATATAGCGAGTTGCGCTGGGTCAGTTCCTTTTTGAGCTCTTCCACCTCGCTCAGGTCCCTGAAGGTCTCGACCCCGCCAATGACATGGCCGCTGCCGTCCCTCAGGATGGCTGTGGAGATGCTGACCGGGATCCGGTTGCCGTCGGCGTTGACGATGTAGATGGACTGATTGATGACGGATTTGCCGGTCTGGATCGTCCGGTGCATGGCGCACAGCTGCTCACAGATGCTGGCCCTGAATACTTCCCAGCAGTGACGGCCAATGGCCTCGTTCATCTGGATACCGGTAATGCGCTCGGCGGCCTTGTTGAAGGAGGTGATCCGCCAATCCGAGTCGACGGTGAAAACCCCGTCGGCAATGGAGTCGAGGATGATTTGAGTCTGGCTTTCCGTTTTGATGGTCATTGGCTCACTAACCGTTGCATGGGTGTTGCAGATTGCTATATGCTTGCGGAAATCGGCATAAATATCAAGTGGGAAAAAAGGTTCTCCGGGAGGGTCACGGCTATCGGGCCTTTTCCGGGGGCGTTGACGCTCATTGAGGTCTGCCTGACACCCCGTCCCGGAAAGGAATGGCACCCGGCGGGTCCTGCTGGTTAATCGACTAGGATATCCTTCCGAAAAAGGGTCACCAGA
>JASFIA010000274.1:0-4703 GCA_050122915.1 Desulfobacterales bacterium
GCCACCCAGTCATCCATTTTCGGCTCCTTTGCGCCTCTGCTGTCGATGGTCCAGCGGTCGACGGATCATCATGCCAGAGTGCACTGGAGAACCGGGGTTGTCAAGGGATGCGAACCAAGGCGGTCCATGGACGGCGACCGGTTCAAGGATGCCGGAGATCCGTTCTATCCCCTTTGCTCGTTTCCGACGGCTTGGAATGGAACCGGGATCTTATCCATCGACGGGGGCCAGATCGACAAGGAGCACCGCGAATGGATAGGCATTGCCAATCGCCAGATCCAAACCGACATCAGAGAAAAAACGACGCTGATTGCCGCTTTGCGGGATTTGATTGACGACAATCGCCGCCGTTTCTCAGATGAGGAGGCCCTGCTGGAGAAGGTGGCCTACGACCGTCTCCACTCAAAACGGCTCAAGCATCAAGTCATTCTTGAGGAGATTCCCTATATCATCGAGCACATCGACAATGTGCCGGATCAGAAGCCAGAAATGGAGCGCCTCATACAGCATTGGATTGTGGATTGCAATCGTCATGAGGATCTAAAGATCAGAGACCGGATGGAAAGGGGGGTGACCGGCTTTTGTCGGTCCGACCGGACCCGGGAAATAGCGCCGGCGGTGGAGGGGTCGCCATGAAAAAAGGCCTTTTTGCCGTTATCTGTGCCCTAATAGTGTTGCTTCTCGCACGGTTTCTCCTCATTATTGCGTTTCATGCGGGGTGGGGTGGTTGATCTATCCCCCTGCCTCTTGACCCGTCCCGGAGCCATCCGTTGCGGCGTGTTGGCCAGTCGGTGTTCGATTTGCTGCTGCCATACCCCATGGCCCTGCACTATTTTTTTCTATCCTGGCTTGTGCCAACACTCCCGTTTCGGGGGAAAGGAAGAGCCAAATGATTCATTCCGGGGACGTTTCCGAAGCCGTTCATGGAGGAACCATCAAGCCGGGATCCCGGATATACGTATCCGGCAATGCGGCAACGCCGAAAGCCCTCCTGATGCAGGTGGTAAGGGACGACACCATTGCCGACGTCGAAATGCTCAGCATCCTGCTTCTTGGCGATATCGAGCCCCTGTTCTCGGAATCGACGTGCCGCCGAATCACCCATCGGGTCATCTTCAACGGGCCCACTTCCCGGGAGGCCGTCAATCGGGGGTGGGCCAAATACCAGTTGATGCATCTTTCCGATGTCCCCCGGCAGCTGAGAAATCACCTAAAGCCAAGTGTCGCTCTTATTTCAGTGGCCGGCCCGGACAACGGCGGCAACTACAGTCTCGGGACCACTGTCGAGGGGGTGCTTGCCGCCGTCCAGACCGTAAAGCGGATGGGGGGGGTGGTGATCGCCGAACGCAATGCCTGCATGCCCTTTGTCTTGGGGACCACAATTCCCGAGTCCCACATCGATTACCTGGTCGACAGCGACTATCCCCTGCCCACCACACCGGTGAAACCACCCAACGGGTCGGCCGTCAGGATCGGACGGATCATCACCGACCGGTACATCCAGGACGGGGCGACACTGCAGTTCGGTATCGGCCAGGTTCCGGAAGCAGTGGCCGACGCGATTCTCCAAAAGGGCGTCCGTGATCTCGGCATCCATACAGAGTTGTTTGCCGACGCCATGCGCCGCCTTGTCGACGCCGGTGCCGTTACGAATCGATACACGGCGTCACGCACCAATTTCTCTATGTCATCCATTTTTCTTGCCGGAAGTCCTGAAGGATATCAGTGGCTGGATGTCAACAGCTCGGTCCAAAGCCGTCCTTCGGACATCACCAACCACATCCTGAACATTGCCAACGAACCTCAGATGGTGGCCATCAACAGCGCCATCGGCGTTGATTTGCACGGCAATATCTGGGCAGATTCCCTCGATGCCAGGCAAATTTACAGCGGTGTCGGAGGACAGAGTGATTTTTTGAGGGGAGCCTATTTATCCGACAGGGGGGTACCCATCATTGCGCTGGAGGCGAAAACAGGAAAAGGGGTGTCCAAGGTGGTTGAAAAGTGTCCAGCCGGCATAACGACCACCGCAATTGCGGCCGATCAGGTGATCATTGTTACCGAAAACGGCGCTTTCGACCCCAGAGGCCTTGGCGTATCGGAGAAAGCCGTCGGAATCGCTCATCTCGCCTCCCCTGACTTCCGTGAATCGCTGCTGAGGCACATCTGGGACAGCGCTGAATTTCACAACCCCTCCCAGGCCCTCGGCGACGGCACCCCGAATGGGTTCACCCCCTTCGACCGCATCGGGTGACGTTCTGGTGGGAAAAACGGCTGACGATATCGGAGAGGCATTCGGAATCGATCTCAGGGAGGTAAAGGATGAGGGCCGACTGCTATCGATTGGAAAAGGTGTATCGAGATGCGGTGGCGTCAAAAGGGTACACGGGCAGTTACCTGGTCAAGGACTTGGGCGGCAGATGTTACATCGACTGCGACACCTTCGGCTACTGTGTCAAGGCACCCACGGTCTTTCGCACTGGCTCCGGCAACGCCCCGGTTCAGTTCGTCATGACGGCCAGAGGCCGCATTCTGAACAGGATCTACGACCTGCGAAAAGCGGCGGATGCGGCGGTGTTTGCCGTTATCGAAGGGGAGCGAATGAAAGGCTGGCGAATCACCAACGCCTTTGGACGACCGGTGATGCGCATCATGGATTCTGATCGCTGGAAAAACACCTTTTCCATCAGGGGATCGAGAACCGCTCCGAAACGCTACACCGTTGTGCGCCATGCCTCACCCATCGCCAGTATTCGAAGGCGTGGGGCCCGGGGCATGACCGCGTCCTCCGGTTCCCGGAGGATCAAACTTCTGACGTCCGCTCGGGATTGGATGCTGGCCTTTGACTCCGGTACCGCCGCCGACGTCGACCACCGACCGCTGTGGGCCGTTCTCGTGCTGCTGGGTGCCGACGCCTCGAGACATCCGGATACCACTTCCTGATCGGCGGGCTGCCGATCGTGTCAAACCGCTCAGTGCCTGTTCCGCCCTGAGTGAAAGCGAATGGCCACAATTGACGTGACGGGCCGCGGAGGACATATGGCTGGATTGATGATGGGGGCTGCCGTGGCCGTTATCGGCGGCCTTTCCCTGCTCTACTGGTTTCAGGATTCCATGATTTTTTTTCCCCACGGTCCGCCCGTGTGGAATCAGAAGCCGTTTGCCCCCTATGAAATACATATTCAACGCGGGAGTATCCAACTGCAGGGCTGGTTTGTCCGTAATCAGATCTCCACCGATTCGCCCTTGATCGTTTACTACGGCGGCAACGCAGAGGATGTGTCCGAGAATTTGCTGGCTATCGATCGGTTTGGCTCCCGTTCCCTGCTCCTGATGAATTACCGCGGCTATGGCGCTAGCGGCGGGCGCCCGAGCGAATCCATTTTTTTTTCGGACGCCCTATACATTTTGGACACGGTCATGTCGGAAAACGGCATCCGCTCAGAAGAGGTCGTGCTGATGGGAAGGAGTCTCGGCAGCGGGGTTGCCGTCCACGTGGCCAGTCGTCGGCAGGTGAAAGGGGTCATTCTGGTGACGCCCTTCGACAGCCTCGTCACCGTCGCCCGGCGGCACTATCCTTTTCTGCCAGTTCGCTGGATGCTTCGGCATCGTTTCGATTCGTTTTCGGCCGCCCCGTCCATATCCTGCCCTTTGTTGAATCTAATCGCCGGCAGGGATGAGGTCATTCCGCGGTCCAGCAGCCTTAGGCTCGGGGAAGCGTGGGGCGGCCCCGTCCAGACGGTGGTCATCCAAGAGGCCGGACATAACGACATCGGGGATTTCGAGGCCTATTGGGCATCCATCGATCATTTTCTGAAACAACTGCCCGGTGAATCGGCTGAGGTCCAAGGGGCGTCGGAGTGACGGATTCGCCAGAGAGCGGAATGCGGATGAAGATACGCCGGGGCGGCGAGCGCCCCGGCGGCGCCAAAGGAAGGTTATGAAGATAAGATTGCTTCAATGCCGGGCCGCTTACCGGGAGGGCCGGTGAACGATCCGACGGTGCCCTTACCCAATACTATCGGCTGGGATCGAATATCCTTTACGATTATTTTTTTAATGACCGGAAAAGGAAAAATGGCGTGAAAGGATGGGTCATCATAGCATGGATGATCAGACCATCTTCGCCATTTCACCATCGGTGAATGCCGGGATGCCGGTTCAATCGCGGTCAGGCGCGGCTGCCGTATCGGTTGACATGCACTCTGTCTTTAAGAAGGCTGTCGGCCGAATGGGGTGGCGGCTTCTGGTCCGGATATCCGACGGCAATCATCGACTCCACTTCGAGGTGCTGGGGAATATCGAGCAACTGCCTGACCCAGTCCCCGGCATCTCCTCCATCGCCATGACGCCTCTTTCTGATCTGAATCCAGCAGCTGCCCAGACCGATGGATTCCGCCGCCAGTTGGACGAGAATGGTGGCTATGGCCGTATCCTCGATCCAGACGTCGCAGCGCTCCGGATCCGCCGCCACCACTATTCCCAGTGGGGCTGTCGCCAAGAATGCCGCGCCGTGGGGTTTCGCCTGGGCCAGCTTCTGCAGCAGGGAGCGATCATCGACGATCACAAACGACCACGGGTTAAGTCCCCTTGAGGACGGTGATCGCAGGGCCGCTTCCATGAGAAGGGATACTTTTTCGGTTTCGACAGCCCGGTCCGAGAAGCGTCTAACGCTTCGGCGTCGTCTCAATAGATCTAAAAAC
>JASFIA010000275.1:0-4694 GCA_050122915.1 Desulfobacterales bacterium
CGAGGGTTTCCCTGTCGATCCAGTGCCGGGTGTCTGCCACGCTGTTCCGGATCTCCTTCATCATCCGCTCCCTGGCCGGCAACCAGGGATCCTCGTTGTCGGCCCCCACCCCCCCCGCAGCCATCACCAATAAAATGACACCCAACACTTGAAGAGAAACTGGGGACAGAAAAAATCGCGTTTCGGGCGTATGCAAACTCACCATATGCGCCTCCCATCCATCTGGCTGCGGCCATCGGTATCCCATGGGTTCAGGGCCAACGGTCAGGGATCTGGGGAGGTGGGTTGCGGTCATTCCCCCCCTGCCATCGATCTGGGTCGGATGGCCTTGGGTCCGGCAGTGGATCGACCGTGTCGCCCCGAGCGCCGGGGAACCCGATCCTTTCACCTACCCTCATCCCCCCAATACATCCGGCTTTCTTTCTTGACAAAAATAGTCGAGTTGGATAAATGGAAAATCCTTCTCCATAGCGAATTGTTATCAACTATTGGCAACCTGACCATTCATCCCGTCCATCAACCATACACAGGCCCGCTGCCGATGACAACGGAACGCATCGAACATCCCGGGACGACCCTATCCAGCCGAGTCCAGGAGCTTGTTTCAACGCTAAAAGCCAGCGGTCGCAGGGTTACCCCTCAGCGGCTGGCCATCATTAGTGCCTTCGGCGACAGCCGATATCACCCCAGCGTCGAATCGGTCTACGAGGCCCTCAAACCGACGCTGCCGACCATCAGCCTCGCCACTGTCTACAAAACCATTTCCCTGCTGAAAAGTCTGAACCAGGCCGTGGAAATCGGATTCGGAGACGATCACAATCGCTATGACGTTCGGAGACCCCGTCCCCATCCCCATCTGATCTGCCAGAAATGCCGCAGCATCGTCGACCTGGACTACGACCCCATGACCCCCGTGGCTCAGGCACTGGGTGATCGGACCGGCTATGAGATCCTTTGCCAACGGGTCGATGTCTATGGCATTTGTCCGAATTGCCAGAAGGAGGCATCCTGATGATCCGCTCCGGGAGTCTTTGGCCGATACGGAGGATCCAGGATCCTTCACTCTGCCGTCTGGGACATTAGGGGAAATATTGCCCCTGTGAGAGCATCCTATGGCCATTGCCCGAAGGCAAAGCGGCAGGGGCCGGTAATCACCCCAATTCGGTTTCATCCGATATCCACAACCAACCTTTGGAAAGGAGACAACCCATGAGTCAGACCGAAACGAACCTTAAAGCAGCCTTTGCCGGAGAATCCCAGGCCAACCGAAAATACCTGGCATTCGCCGAGAAGGCCGACCGCGAAGGCTACAAACAGGTCGCCAGGCTTTTTCGGGCCACTGCTGCAGCCGAGACCGTTCACGCCCATTCCCACCTTCGCGTCCTGAAAGGGGTCGGATCGACGGCAGAAAATCTGAAAGAGGCTATCGGCGGGGAAACTTATGAGTTTGAATCCATGTACCCCCCGATGATCGAAGCCGCTAAATCAGAAGGTAACAGCCAGGCGGAACGGTCGTTTACCTACGCCAACGAAGTTGAAAAAGTCCACGCCACCCTCTATTCCAAGGCAATGGAGAAGATGGGAGAGTTGGAGGAGACGGACATCTACGTCTGCAACGTCTGCGGATACACGGTCGAGGGCGAAGCGCCGGAAGAGTGCCCGGTGTGCCATGCCAAAAAGCAGGTGTTCTTCAAGGTCGACTAGATCAATTCGATCAGGCTGTTAATTGGCGCCGGATAGCGATGCCTCAATGGGGTGGGCAAACCCGTTTTCCGGCGCCGATTCTGTAGCCGGCAATCATCCCCTGCGCTGCCAGCGGGTCCGGACCGCCGTTCCGGCTGTGAGGCCGTCCGACCCGCTCTCCCCCAATGGCAAATCCAAGACGGTTCTTTCCCTGCCAGGGACCCAGAAGAGACTGGTCCAAGTCTTAAAAGGCGGCGACGAGGGCGTCGGCGATTTCTCGGCTGAGGGTAGCCAGCGCTCGGCTCTGGGCGGCCACGTAGTCGTCATACCCTATCGAGGCGATGGGCTCCTCAACGCGGCTTCGCCCAATTCGAGGGGTAGCGCTGCCATTCGGTCCCGAAATGGACCAATTGGCCATCAAAACGATCCGATCGCCCCGAACCCCGTCGAACCGGATGATATCCAAGGCCACCCGGTGCGACGGCACGGCCATCCCGGCCCAAGGATACACCACCACGGGCGTGGGTGAGAGGATCTGCGCCAAATTTTCTCCCATCACCCGCGGCAAAATCTCCCCCAGATTCCCCGCCCATCGATGGTATTCTGAAATATCCAGTCGATTGGCATCCGTTCGTGTCACGATGTTGGAACGGTCCAAGGCATCGGGCATACGGATGGGGCCCAAACCCACCACGGATATCGCCGTTGAAAGGGATCCTGTCGGCAGTTGATCCGCGGGTTCCGGACTCAGCATGTAAAAGGAGGATCGGGGACTTTTACCGATGCAGCCGGCCATTCCTGCTACCGCCAGAAACACCGCCAGAACCCCCGGCATCCACATCCGCTGTATTCTCATGCGTGGTCTAATCCTTTCCTTGAAGCAGTGATTCGGGGTGGCGCTCAAGGTAATCGGCCAGCTGCCGAATCGCCCGGGCGGCGGCGGCCATTTCAGTGGAGGCCCTCAGCAGTTCTTGCTGGATCGGCGCCTCCGGCCGAAGCAGCGCCTCCATCTGTTCGAGGGAATCCGTCATCTGGATCATCGTATTGTTGATGGTCGGAGCCAGTTCGCTGGTGATCAGCTGTGTAACTTCCTGTGCACCCTCAAGGGTGCCTTTTAGGGCTCGGGCGGCCTCCTGAAGTTCGCCGGAGCCGACCAGACGTTCGACACCGTCGGCGGCTGCTCTCAGTTTGCCGCCGATCTCTTCGATGGGAAGCGCCTCGATCCGGTCGAACAGATGGGTGATGCTGGCCGTGATTTCGCTGATGGGGGTCGGCACCGTCGGCAGAACAGGATAGCGGCCGCTGAAAACGATCTCGGCCGGATGGGCATCTGGAAAGAAATCGAGGTTGATTAACAATTTGCCGGTCAGAAGACTCCCAGTCTTGAGTTGGGCGCGCAATCCTTTTGCAACCAAAAGTTCGCCCACTTTTTTTCTTTCGAAATTGTCGTCTCCAACTATGGTTAGTCGATCCGGCTGGATTTCAATTAGAACCGGAATCCGCGCCGCAACCTGGTTGACATCGAACTCAAGTTTGATGTCAACTACCTCGCCGATGGGAATTCCCCGGAACTCGACGGGGGCGCCGGGCGCGAGCCCTCTCACCGTCTCGTCGAAATAGAGAAGATAATAGTTTTTCCGGGTGTAGCGCGGTTCATTGATACTTTTACGATTGGGGTAGAGATCAAAAACATGGTTTTTGTCGACGGTCCCGCCAGGCTCCAGGTTGGTAGGCGTTTCGAAGGCTAGCCCCCCCATCAGTACCGAGGCCAGGGCTTGTGTATTGACCTGAATGCCATCAACACCCACAGTCACATCGACACCGCCGGCGTTGTAGAAGCGGGTGTTCTTTTGGACCCGTCTGTCGTGGGGGGCCTCCACGAACACCCCGATATCGATTGAGTTGCCGTCGTCCGCAAGTTGGTAGTTTTCCACTCTCCCCACCGGGATGCGTCGAAAATAGACCGGCGCTCCCACATCGATCGATCCCAGATGTTCGGCCCGGAGGTTGAAGTGGCTGCCGGGAATGCTGACATCCACCACGGGCGGGGCTTCCATCCCCTCGAAGTGCTTGGTTGACTTGCCTTCTTTTCCGGGATCCATGGCAATGTAGGCCCCGGAAAAAAGGGTCCCCAGCCCCGATACCTCACCGAATCCCAATCGAGCCCTTACCACCCAAAACCGTGCCTTTTCCGTCAGGTAAGAGGCAGCACCCGGCTCCATGGCCGCCGTCACGATCACATGGTAGAGATCTTCGCTCAGATCGATGCTCGTTACCTGACCCACATCGACGTTCTTGTAACGAATTTTGGTTTTTCCGGCCTCTAATCCCTCGGCGGTTTTGAAGGTGATGGTGATCTCTGGCCCTTTCTCCTGGACCGCTTTGATCACGAGCCATGCGCCCACCAAAGCCGCCACCAAAGGAATCAGCCATATAATGGAAAGGGTTCGCCGCTTCTGAACGACCGCCTCGGGAGGCTCGCTTGGCAACGGATCATGACTCATTCCTATCCTCCTCCATATGGTCCCATATCAATCTGGAATCGAAACTCATGGCGGCCAGCATGGTCAACACCACCACGGAAGCGAAGAATACGGCCCCAAGGCCTGCCTCGATGGTGGCCAGGGCACCCAGCCGGACCAAGGCGACCAGGATCGTCACAACGAACACATCGACCATGGACCATCTTCCGATAATCTCTGTAATCCGGTAAAGCACCGTTCGCTCCCTTGGGCGCCATTTTGAACCCCGCTTCACAGAAATAAGAAGATAGAAAAGAATCACCAGCTTCAGCATTGGCACACAGATGCTGGCCACGAAAATGACGAGGGCAATCGGCCAGGCCCCGGACTTTAGGAAATAAATGACCCCGCTAATGATGGTATCTGACTGGCTGTGCCCTAAAGAGGAGGTCACCGTTACCGGCATCAGATTGGCGGGGACGTATAGAATAATCGCGGCAATCAGAAGGGCTAGGGTGCGTGATATGCTGTCGGGCTTTCTCCAGTGCA
>JASFIA010000276.1:0-4693 GCA_050122915.1 Desulfobacterales bacterium
GGGGTTGGTTTTCCGCGGATGTCGTCGTCCGGTTCCGCTCTTCCTTGCCCCGTCACTCCAAGGCCCTCCGAGTCCCCCAAGAACACCTGTCGAGCTTATTGGAAATATCTCGTATACTATAGTTTAACAGTATAGATTATTGTGCATCCACCCAGGGACGAATTGCGGGGCGGAAGTTTTTATCTATTTGATATAGTTGACTTTTTTAAAATTATTTTTTGGCACTGCATGTGCATGGAGCCGCCGTAAGAACTGCAACACGCCACAAATCATCTCCAACGTTTTTCAGAACAGGAGGGCGGCTTCACTCATGCACATCAATCGACGAAACTTTCTGAAGTACTGCATCGGGTCGGCGGCGGCGCTGGGGCTGCCGTTGTCGGTGGTCGGCAAGCTGGAAAAGGCCTTTGCCGCGGGCGGCAGCGGGCTGCCCACGGTGGTCTGGCTGGCCGGCGCCAACTGCACCGGCTGCACCGTGTCCCTGGCCAACCGCATCGGGAGCGACGGCCCCACCGACGTCGTCGACCTGCTGACGGGCTTCATCGACCTGGCCTACCACCCCAACCTCATGGGCGCTGCCGGCGACCTGGCCGTCCAGCGCCTGAGGGAGGCCACGGCCGGCGACTTCATCCTGGCGGTGGAGGGCGGCATCCCCACGGCCTTCGACGGCAACGCCTGCATGCTCTGGACGGAAAACGGCCACGACGTCACGGCCCAGGAGGCCGTCCTGGAACTCGCCCCGAAAGCGGCCGCCGTCCTTTGCATCGGTACCTGCGCCAGCCACGGCGGCATTCCGGCCGCCGCCCCGAACCCCACGGGCATCGTGAGCGTTCGGGAACTCACGGGCATGCCGACCGTCAACATCCCGGGCTGCCCCACCCACCCCGACTGGATCGTCTGGACGGTGGCGAGCCTGTTGGCCGGCGAGGTCCCGAACCTGGACAGCCAAGGACGTCCCCAGGCGCTTTTTCAGAACTACGTGCACAGCAGCTGCCCCTACCGCAGCGGCGAGGAGGCCGAGCGGTTCGGCATCGCCGGCCGCTGCCTGGAGGAGTTGGGCTGTAAGGGCAAGATCACCCGATCCGACTGCCCGTCCCGGAAGTGGAACGGCGGGGTCAACTGGTGCATCGGCGCCGGATCGATCTGCCTGGGCTGCACCGAAAGCGGGTTTCCGGACCGCTTTTCGCCCTTCTACGCGGAGCAGGAGGGATACCCCAGCGACGGCGGGGATTCCGAATACGATGACGGCGGCAGCACCGGAGACGATTCCGATTCGGGCGACGGCGGCAGTACCGGCGGAGACACCGGCACCGTGACCACTCTTCAGATCAGCTCGGCGGACTGGCAGAACGGGGGGCGCTCGCTTTCGGTGTCCGGGCAAGCCTCTGCCGGCGCGCTCGTCATGGTCGCCAATTCCCGCACGGGCACCCTGTTCGGAGTCGTTTCCGCGGACAGCGACGGCCGTTGGCGGTTGAACGCCTCCAAGGTGTCGGAACCGCCCTGCCGGGTGCGGGCCGAAGCCGGCAGCCTCTCGAGTGAGGCCGAGGTCCGAAACGCCCCGCGCAAGTGCGCCTGACGCATACGGCCACGGGTCGAACGAAGCGGTCGATCCAAGGTGCCCAACAACCCATTGAAATTCACAACTGTCGCCACACCGGCGTGCGGCGCCGGGTCGACAGGAGGAAAGGATAGCAACGCATGCAGACGATTCGGATCATGGATCCGGTCACCCGGATCGAAGGTCATTTGAAAGTCGAAATCACCATGGACTCGGTGAACGGCAGCAACGAGGTGGTGGACGCACGGTGCACGGGCACCCTGTTCCGGGGCTTCGAGGAGCTGCTGAAGGGGCGGGACACCAAGGACGCCACCGTGATCACCCAGCGAATCTGCGGGGTGTGCCCCATCTCCCACGGGCAGGCGTCGGTGCTGGCCTTGGAAGCCGTGTCCGGCTGGAAGGCCCAGGGCAATGCGAGATATCTGCGCAACATCTCCCTCGGTGCCAACTTCGTCCAGTCCCACATCCTGCACTTCTACCTCCTGGCCGCCCTCGACTACGTGGCCGGCCCGAACGCCTCCCCCTGGACCCCGGCCTGGAACGTGGACATGCGGAGCGGGCTGGCGGGGATCTCCGCCCACATCGCCGATGCGGTGGAGGCGCGGCGACGCGCCCACGAGCTGGGGGCCCTGGTCGGCGGCAGGATGCCCACCTCCCACACCTTCATCCCCGGCGGCTTCAGCGGGGGGCCGAATTCGAGCAAGATCAGCCAGGCCAAGGCCGAGGTCGACTGGCTTCTGAACTTCATTCGGAACACCTATCTGCCGGACGTGCAGGCGCTTGCCGCCGCCTACGACGACTACTACGGCGTGGGCGAGGGGTGCGGCAACCTCATGGCCTACGGCGTCTTCGAGACGGACGACCAGTACCAGGGCCGGCTTCTGGCCCGGGGCTACAAGGAAAAGGGCGGCAGCGTCCGGTCCGGGCTGCAGACCGAAGACATCACCGAGTCGGTCACCTATTCCTGGTACAGCGACGCCACCGAGGGGCTCCACCCCGCCCAGGGCGACACCGAGCCCCAGTTTCCCAAGGGCGACGCCTATTCCTGGCTCAAGGCGCCCCGGTTGCTCGGCGAGCCCTTCGAGGCCGGCCCCCTGGCGCGCATGACCGTGAACGGCGACTATGCCAACGGCGTGTCGGTCATGGACCGCCACGTGGCCCGGGCCCGGGAGGCCCTCAAGATCGCCTCTGCCATGAAGTCCTGGCTCGGTCAGTTGGACGGCGGTTCGGTCTACGACACCGCCTACCGGCAGCAGTCCGGCATGGGCGTGGGCCTTACCGAAGCCCCCCGAGGAGCCCTCGGCCACTGGGTGGAGGTCGGCGGCGGCCGGGTCGCCAACTACCAGGTCATCACCCCCACCTGCTGGAACGCGTCCCCGCGGGACGGCGGCAGCGTGCCCGGGCCCATGGAGCAGGCCCTGATCGGCACCCCCGTCGCCGATCCAGACCGGCCCGTCGAGGCCCTTAGGGTCATCCACTCCTTCGACCCCTGCCTGTCCTGCGCCGTCCACATGATGAAGCCCGGAAAGCCGCCGGTCGTCGTCCACACGGGGGGCGG
Source organism: Desulfobacterales bacterium (assembly GCA_050122915.1). Taxonomy (GTDB): domain Bacteria; phylum Desulfobacterota; class Desulfobacteria; order Desulfobacterales; family UBA5852; genus CALNZV01. The sequence continues at coordinate 3,117 of JASFIA010000276.1, forward strand.
CTGTTGACCACCCTTGTCATCGGACTGGGCAACGAGATCCTCGGAGACGAGGGCGTCGGCGTCCACGCGGCCCGCGCCCTCGCCGCCATGCCCCTGCCGGACGGCACCGAGGTGCTCGAGGTGGGCACCGCCATTCTAGACGCCCTCCCGGCCCTCGAAACGCCGGACCGGATCTTGATCATCGACGCCATGACGGCCCAGGGCCCGCCAGGAAGCGTCTACCACACCCGGCTGGAGGACTGCACCGCGGCCCCCTGCATCGCCTCCATGCACGGCTTCGACATCTTCCGTGTGATGGCCCTCGCCGGCCGCACCGACCTCCCCGACATCGTCGTCTTCGGCGTCGAGCCGGCGTCGATCGCCTGGTCGACCGAGCTCACCCCCACGGTTGGCACCGCCCTCCCCCAACTGCTGGAAGCGGTTCTGAAAGAGCTGGAAACAGTTGACCACTGAAGCCGCCCCTGCATCCGCGCTACCGATCCCGCCCTTTTTCTCACTGTAAACAAAACGGACAGGTTGGCACCGCCGGCGCCGGACGATCCGCCCCCCTCTGCGGGGACGCCGCACGGCAGGTCAAATTGCGATTCCATTTCAAGATGTTATGAAATCGGCGCCATAACGAGGATCCGGCACGCTTCCTGCCTTTTCCCGGAAGGAAAGGAACCGGAAATCATCCCAGGCGCCGCCTTCCGGCCGCCGCCCGCCATGCCCTTTTCCACCAAAGGAGTCCCCCATGATCCCCACCAGCCGAAAGATCCTCTGTGCCACGGACCTTTCCCCAACGCCGCCTTTGTCCTGCGGTACGCGGCGGCGTCGGCCCGACGGCACGGCGCGACCATCGCGGTCCTCCACGTGGTGGAGCCGCTGCCGGCGACGGCCAGGGCGCTGGTCGCGAGCTATCTGGACGAGAGGGAGCGAAAGGACCTGGAAGACAGGAAGCGGGAGAAACTCCTCGACATCCTCCGCCGGCGCCTCGAGCGACTCTGCGAGGCGGAGCGGGACTCCGACCCGGAGCTTCCCGGCCGGATCGAATCGGTCGAGGCGGTCGAGGGCTACCCGGCCGACGTCATTCTTGTCCTAATCACCAGATGATGACACAACCGATTTAAGAAAATTGGGTAACACTCCTGAGTGTAAGAATCAATTGACCACAGGAACGACTGCGGGCTCGAGCCGATCTGCTCCTGCCGATCGCCCCGTCAATGTACTACGAACAAAAAGCGCGTCAGGCCGATGCAAAACGGCTTCGTCGTACGGTTCAACCGCACCTACCGCGATGAAGTGCTGGATTTTTATGTGTTCTCAACGTTGAGAGAAGTGCAGGAGATCACTGAGGGGTGGATTGCTGAATATAACCAACAGCGCCCCCACGAATCCCTGAAAGACCTCACACCATCGGAGTATCTTGGGATGAACGTGCCCGAACTCTCTACCAACTTGTTGGCACTAACTTCGGGAGGTTTACATAGTCAGTCGGTCATCATAGAATAGTAGTATTTTACTATCACTTAACCCTTTATCCTTACCTGTTGCCAAACCGGTGATGGTAGCCATATTGTCAGCCATGAAGCAAGCAG
>JASFIA010000277.1:0-4661 GCA_050122915.1 Desulfobacterales bacterium
GTTCCTGTAAACCTTTCGCCATTCCTCAACTGGCTGGGTTCGGTTCAGGAAGCAGGCCCGGACGACCTGATCCACATAGGCCTTTTCGGTCATACCGGAATGGCGAATCAATTCGGGGGTGGGCAGCAGGCACAGGGTCCAGCCGAAGGCGCCATCATCATCCCGACGATCCAGGATGTCCTTGAATGGTTTTCTGACGACAGCGGCTCTGGCAATGCGGGTGGGATCGATCTCCCCGAGATGGGTGATGGATTCGGGAGCGTAGAGGAAAATGCTTCCATTCAGTGACTCATAAAGCGATTTTTCACCCGGTGGCACGAAGTCGAGCTGCCTGGACCCGGCCCAAAGGAAAAAGTCCCTCTCCATGACGGGGGTCGGGGACAACCGCAGGACGGGGTTCATCCCCGCTTTGAGTAGCCGTTCGTTGAGGATTTCCGCCATTCGAACGGCGGGCAGATGAAACCGGATCAGAATGGTGTCGCCTTTTTTGAATGGGCGCTTGCGTGCGGTTTTAAGGGCCCACACCATGACATCGGCATAGCGGGAAAGGTGCCGCTCGGTCAGCATGTTGTCCTCCAGGGTTCCAGAGATCAGTGTATGAGTAATGGCCGATGAGTCTCCTCTTCGCCGAAATAGCGCGTCATCAATCGATTGATCAAGAAATACAGGGCCACTGTATCACGATCGGAAAGCTCAGGCATCGCGGTTTCCATCAGTCGGTCCTCTGGGAATCTTTGGTGATGGACGGCCCAGGTACTTTCGTCGGTGGCGTTCACTCAATGCCTCCGGGTCGGCGCCATGCACGAAGGGCGGTTGGTTTTCGATGCCACGCCGAACCGGCCAACGAATCCATAAGGGGTCGTACCGCCGGATCGGATGGGTCGGGAGAACCGCATTCGAACCCAAAGAAGCATAGGTCATCCTCATCCACGGGTCAACGGCTGGCTTCCGCCTTTTTTTTGGCAACTATCATCCCAGGTGCTTGGCAATGTTCGATTTTTTCGACACGTTTGTGACCTCCGACGGCTGCCTCATCCGCTGGGCCTTCAAGGCCCCCCGGTTGCCTGAAGTCGGCTCGGTGGTCCTGTTGGGCGGAAGAAGCGAGTTCGCTGAAAAATACGGTGAAGTGGCTAGCGAACTCTCCGGTAGAGGCTTTTCCGTATGGACGATGGACTGGCGGGGGCAGGGGGGATCGTGCCGGCTGTTGTCCGATCCGATGAAGGGCCATGTGGGATCTTTTGAGGATTATCTCGACGATCTCGACCAGTTTATGGGGGATATCGTTCGGCCTTCGGCCCCGGCGCCGCTGGTTCTTCTGGCCCATTCCATGGGCGGTCATCTGGGGCTGCGGTTCCTTGGGCGCAGACCGGAGATCTTCCACCGTGCTGTCCTGACGGCCCCCATGGTGGATATTCACCTGTCTCGGCCCATGAAGCCATCCATCAGGTTGTTGAGCCGGTTCATGACCCGCTTGGGCTTCGCCCATGTGGGCGTGCCGGGAACCGGAGACGACGGCGGCGGCCTGTGGCGGTTTGAGGGCAATCCCCTCACATCGGATCGAGACCGGTTCGAAAGAAACAGTCAATTTGTTCGAAAGGAGCCGCGATTGGCGATTGGTGGGGTCACTTTCGGCTGGGCGAAGGCCGCCTTCGATTCGATCGAGAAACTTGGCGCCCCGGGAGAGGCCGAATCCCTGCCCGTCCCGGTATTGATGGTGAGCCCCCAGCTGGACACGGTGGTCTCCCTCGAAGCACAGAGGCGGTTCTGCCGACGATGCAACCGGTGCCGGCAGGCGCTCGTAGACGGCGCGCTTCACGAAATTCTGATGGAATCGGATTCCCATCGGCGCATCTTTTGGCGGGCATTCGACGAGGATACAGCCACCCGCCCTTAGCGCCGTCGACAACGGTTGACTAATTCCTGCACGGCCTCGAGATACGGCTCCAAACCCCTGTAGAAAATATCGTTGTGATTGGCTCCCGGGATTTTTAGCAGCTTTTTGGCAGGGGACGACGCGGCCTTGAAAAGCGCTTCACCGTCCGTGAAGGGGATGATGTGATCGTACTCGGCGTGAATGATCAGAGTCGGGCCCTCAAAGGCCCGTATTTTCTCCAACTGGTTGAATCCGTGTTCCTCCATTAAATCGAAACCGTTCATCCGCACCCCTAACAGAGACAGCAGGGGGCCTGCATGGGCAAAGCCGCTTTCGATGATGAGCCCTGCAAGGGGTGTGTCGGGGCGGCCGGCCAGCTCTAAAGCTGGGGCGCTGCCCAGGGACCGGCCCATGACGATGAGAGGGCCGGTGGCGCCTCCGCTTTCCAACCACTGCCGTACACTGTCGAGAACCCGGTGACAGTCTGCCATGAGTGAGGCCACCGTGGGGCTGCCACCGGAGCGGCCGTACCCGCGGTAGTCGACAGGGATGAAATTGATTCCGAGCCGGTTGTAGACCGGTCCCAACTCGTCGTAATCAGAAACGATTTCACCGTTTCCGTGGAAGAACAGAAGGGTCGGCGACGACTGATCTGCCATGTGGCAGCGGGCGCCAATGCCGACACCTTCGCCGACATCGATCATGAGATCAACGGCCCCTGGCGGCGGCGAGGCATCGGCGGGCTCGGGTCTGGGGTGAAAAAGGACGCGAAGGACTTCGGGGCGATCCAAAAGGGAGATGTCGGCGTTGTCGGTCATGGGTCCCTCATTTCATGGTGCTGGTTAGCGGAATAAGGATGTCCACTGGGGGGATGGGTGAGCGTGTGAGCCGGGGATTGGGGCCCAATGGACGGTTCGGTCGAAGAGGCCGGTGTGAAGTCGAACCATTGATTGAAAAGATCTGGATCGTCGAAATGGGCCCGTCCCACCAGCTTGATGGGGTGATGCCCGCGCTGGCGCATACTGCCAACGGCGGGAATGCCCATGGAAAAGAACAACAGCGGTTCGATGCGGCCGCTGCCGTGGGCAATGCCGTCGGCATCGAACATGCTTCGGTGTTCGTCATCGCCGTATGGGAGGGCTTCAAGCTCTTCGTAGGGGCGAAGGTCATAGGTCACGCCGTTTTCGGAGTGAGGGGCCGCCGTCGTGATATGGTTCACCTGGTGCTGGCCTGAACTCACATAGAGGCTCAACGGGTTTTCGGGAAAGCCCTCCGGCAGCCAGGAGGGTACCAGGGTGCCCGGCCCCCATTCGGGGTGATGGATGGCCCCGACACGATGGGCTGAGGGGATGAAAAAATGATAGCAACCGCAGCTGTTCATCAAGTCCACCATGAAGGGCTCTCCATGGGTATCCAGACTGACGCGCACCGTAATCCCGTCAAGATGACCGTGCTCAAACCACGGGGCATTGGGACCCGACCGGGCGGCGTACCAGAAGCAATAGGTGATCTGGACATGGGGCGTCGACTCCAGAAGGCCAAAGCCGATGAAGTAATAGCCTGCGGGGGCGTTCCCGTCGATGACAAGGCCGTCTGCCCGCCAGGTCACCGTCCCGATCCGATCGTAGTCCGCAGCCGTGTCCTGGACCATGGTCGGGGCAAATAGGGCCGCCAGGCGGCGGGCATCGGTCGGTGATATAATCGGTATCCCCAGAGGATCGCGGTTTCCCGGGTGGAAGAGATGGGAAATGGACCTTACCGGGGCCGGTTCGGGCATGTAGGACAGTCGCAACCCGGACAGGGGAAGGGATTCCAGGGGCTGCCGATGACGGTGCCTTATTTCGTTGAACACCCGGTTCGACACCGCGGTCACCGGCATAGAGAGCAGGGGGTATAGGCCGACCGTTCGCCGCCACAAGGAGTATTCGCTGGGGATATCGATGGCCGCCGACACTCGAACGGCCAATTCGGGATCCTCAGCGGCCCGTCGGAAAGCGTCGTCGGAGCAGGCCATAACCCGGTGGGTTGCCTCGGACCTGCGCCCGGGGAGACCGCTCTCGACGGCAAACTGATGAAACGCTTTTCCATCGAGAACAGCCATTTCCTTCCTTCTGGCCTCGAGATCCAGACGGTGAAGACGATCGATCCAGGCGGATCGCTCTTCGGTTGTGGTCAGCCGGTCCCGCAACGATGCCAGAAAACGGGTGGTTCTGAGGTACGGGTAGCCTCGAATCCGGAAGACGGAAGTGTCGGTGGCACCCTGGCTGACAACGGCGTCATCCATTTCGGCCAAGAGGCTCCCGCAGTCCGGCGATGTCCTTGCCGTGGGCAGCGCGCCGGGGCCCAGGCAGGCTGAGAGAAGAAGAAAGCATAAGGGGACGGCCCAGCCGCTCCGAATGCGCTTCGGCCCGAACACAGCGTGGGAGGGGAAAAGGCGGCTGGGTATCGTGGCTGGCGGCATGGGCCTTTTCACTGCTCCTATCGGACTGGATCCTGGGAATGGGGTCTATCGGAAAGACTGTCGGCGGGGGGCGCCGAGACGGCATCCGAGCCCAGAATTTGTCGGATTTTCGCGTCCAGTTCGTTTCTGAACACCGGCTTCAGCAGAATGTCAGATATCCCACGGGACTTCAGTTCGGTGGAAGAGAGCGCTTCACTGACTCCGGTGCACAGGAGAACCGGTATCTGGGAATTATTCCTCTTGATGGTTTCCGCCAGTTCGATGCCATTCATCTGCGGCATGGCATAGTCGGTAATCACCATGTCGAATCCTATCGCTGACTTTTCG
>JASFIA010000278.1:0-4650 GCA_050122915.1 Desulfobacterales bacterium
ATGACGGGGGGAACCAGGCATCCAATACCGACCCCTCCGGATTTAAGGGCCACGATCTCGCTGTCTCCGGTCATCCGGATCAGGGTCAAGAGAACGGACATCATGGCAGCCATCGGCAGGATAAACATCAAAAACTGTGGCATGGCATAGACGATGATCAGCCCGACCGATCCAACGCCGGCCCTGTAATTGACCATCAGGTTGATGATCTTCAAGAGCTCCGCCATGATGAAAATGAAAATGAAAAAGACCAGGTTCACCAGAAACGGAGGAATGAGTTCGGACCATATGTAGCGATGGATTACCGTCTTCATCGTTTGCACCCGGGGCGCAGAAGGCCGAGCGGACAAGAAACCCCTCGCCCCGTCACCCCGCGCCGTTGGCGTTGAACTGCATGTCATAGAGCCGGCGATACGCCCCGCCGCGCTTCAACAGCTCCTCGTGGGTGCCCTCCTCCTCAATGCGGCCATCGATCAGCACAAGAATACGATCGGCATGCATAATCGTTGACAGGCGGTGGGCGATCATGAAGGTCGTTCTCCCCTTCATCAGGTTCGACAGCGCCATCTGAACCCAATGCTCGGATTCGGAATCCAGAGCGGAAGTGGCTTCGTCGAGGATCAGGATGGGGGCATCCTTTAATAGCGCTCTTGCGATACAGATACGCTGTTTTTCGCCTCCGGAAAGACGGTTTCCCAGCTCTCCGATAGATGTGTCGAATCCCTTGGGAAACCCCTCGATAAAGTCGAAGGCATAGGCGGATCGGGCGGCGTCGACTGCCGCCGATGCCGTTGCGTCGGGATTGCCGTAGCGGATGTTCCCTATCACGGTGTCGTTAAACAGGATGGGTTCTTGGGTAACGATAGCAATCTGCCGTCTCAAGGAGTCGAGGCGGACCTGACGGACATCATGGGTGTCGACGAGGATACGTCCTTCGGATGCTTCGAAAAACCGGGGGATGAGGTTGACCAAGGTTGTTTTTCCTCCTCCGCTTGGTCCCACGAGGGCGAGGATCTCACCGGCCTCGGCGCTGATGCTGATGTTTTTCAGGACGGTCGGCGAACCGGCCTCGGTGCCGTATCGAAAGGATACGTTGTCGAATATGACCCTGTGACGCGACAGGGGCAGTGCGGGTTGCAACCGCTCGTCGGGGACCTCCGGCGGCGATTCGAGGAGATCGAAGATGCGATCGGTGGCGGCCAAACCCCTGTTGACGGCGATGTTGATTTTGCTGATCTGCTTGACCGGATCATAGAGCATGATGTTGGCGGTCATGAAGGAGAAAAAGGTACCCGGCGTCGAGGCACCCTCGATGACGCTGTATCCACCGTAGAACATGATGGCCGCTATGGCCAGGCCCGCGATAATCTCCATCAGCGGCGATGACATGGCAGAGATGGCGATCTCTTTGAGCTCCATCTCAAACAAGTTCCGGGTCTTGCGGGAAAACCGTTGCTTCTCGATACGCTCCATTCCAAAGGCCTTGACGATTTTTACCCCGGATAGGGTTTCGTGAAGAAAGGCGCTCATTTCCCCCATGGCTTCCTGGGTGCGGGCGCTGATTTTTCGACTCCGACGCCCCAGCTCAAAGATGGGGAAGAAAACCACCGGGAACACCAAAACGGCAAGACTGGCCAATTTCCAGTCCGTATAGAAGATCAAGGCGATCAGCCAGAAGATTTTCAGGACATCCCGAACGGAGCTGGTGACAGCGGTGGACACCATATTCTTGACCACATTTACGTCATTGGTCACTCGGGACATGAGGACGCCCGTTTTGTTGGACTGAAAGAACGACAGGGGCAGATCCATCAGCGAATCGTACAGCCGGTTTCTCAATTGGCGGATGATTCTTCTGCCCACTTTGTTGATCAGATAGGCCCGCCCGTAGTCGGCGACACCGTTGACAACGAAGACCATTACGATCACCAAGGGAACCACCTTTAACATGCCGGTGTCCTTGCTGACGAAAATTTTATCGACGGCGGGCTTGACGAGCCAGGCCATCGCCGGCGCTGAAAGGGAATTGATGATCATGCAGCCAAGGGCGGCGGCAAGAATGACCCAGTGGTCCCGGACCATTTCCAATATCTGCCGGTGTCTCGGCTCGAGGTTGGCCAGCGCTTTTATCAAAGAAAAAGGAGAAGGCATAGATGCAACGCTTACCGACGGCGGCGTACCGTCTGAAAAATGATTCGCCGAGCGTAACGCCGGCCGAATGGCTAAGGGTGTAGGCCTCGGTCGTGAATCATATCCATGGCTATCCTGGCCACTCGATCGGCTGCTCCCGGTTCTCCGAGCCGCCGACGAACCGTTAACAGGGACTCTTTCATGGCGCCAATCCGGAACGGATTATTCAACAGGTCCATCAGGCAGCCGGCAATCCGGCCGGGGGTGGCCTGGTGCTGTATCAGCTCCGGAACAATGTCGCGGCCGGCAATCAAATTGACCAAAGCGATGCTGGGCACCCGGATCAAGAGTTTTCCCAGCAGGTAGCTGACTGGCGACACCCGATACATCACCACCATGGGCACTCCGGCCATGGCCGCCTCTAAGGTCACCGTACCCGAAGCCGCCAGCAGGACATCGGCCCGGCTGAACAAGGGGCGCGCCCCTCTCCCCTCCGTCTCCAATCGAAGTCCGGGATGGCAGCGGCGGCAGAGGATGCTGAAGAAGGAGGGGTCAACCTCGGGAGCGCGACTCACCACGAACCGGACAGTCTCCCCTCCCGGGCGCCTGGCCAACTCCAGGGCGGCTTCCAGCATGATCGGCAGGTGGCGCCTGATTTCGCTGACTCTCGACCCTGGGAGCAGGCCGACAACCATGCCATCGGGCCTCGGCGTTTTCTTGGATGCCACGACCGGCAAATCCGGATCGTCTAAAAGTGGGTGGCCCACAAAACTGACGGGCAGCCCGTATCTCCGGTAGAAGTCCACCTCGAATGGCAGGATGACGGCCATATGGTCCACACGCCTGCCGATGGTTTTGACCCGGCCACGCCGCCAGGCCCATACCTGGGGGCTGATGTAATAGAGTACCGGAACCCCCAGTTTCTTTGCCGTCGCCGCAACCCTCAGATTGAAATCCGGGAAGTCTATAAGAATGAGCAGGTCCGGGCGTTTGCGGCGGAGCAGCGCTTCGGCGGTCCGGAACCCTCTTCGAATCGCCGACAAATTGGCGACCACCTCCGTGATCCCCACGACGGCAAGAGTGGAGGCGTCGACCACGACGGTCATGCCGGCCTTGCGCATGGAAGCCCCGCCGAATCCAAAAACGTCTGCCAGGGGATCGAGACGCCGAATAGCCGAAACCAGATTGGCCCCGTGCATGTCTCCGGAGGCCTCGCCGGCTATCATCATGATGCGGGTGGGCATGTCAGCAGCGGTGCGTCCCGAATCGATGGTGAGCCGCCTCGATCTGATCCATCACCTCCAAGGCAATCTGAAGCGCCTGGTATCCCATACGACCCGTCACCTCGGGATGCCGCCGGTCCCGAACCGCGGCGACAAAGGACATTAGCTCGTTTTCGAGGGCATCGCCTTTCTCAAAGGACAATTGGGACACTCCCATCCCCGGGATCAAGGCATCCCCAGGCGGGCATGCCTTGTCGATCATGGTGATCTGGTGACGGGCGAAGTCGATGGCGACATAGCTGTTAGGCTGGAAAATCCTGATTTTCCTTTCGTTTTTGATAGATATCCGACTGGCCGTTATGTTGGCGACACATCCTGACGCAAACTGGACCCGGGCGTTGGCGATGTCGATGTGGTCCGACACCACCGCCGCGCCTGATGCATGAACACTTTCCACCTCCGCACCCACGAAGTTGAGGATGATATCGATATCGTGGATCATGAGGTCCAGAACCACGCTGACATCCGTGCTGCGTCCCTGAAAGATGCCCAGTCGATGGGCCTCGATGAACATGGGGTGGTGAATCCGGTCCCGGACCGCCACCACGGCCGGATTGAACCGCTCAAGATGGCCCACCTGGAGGATTCGGCCATTGGCTTCCGCCAGGCGGATCAGGGCATCCGCCTCGGAAAGAGACGTGGTCATGGGTTTTTCCACCATCAGGTCGATCCCATTATCAAGGAGTTCCCTGCTGATGGCGTAATGAGACGGCGTGGGGCTCACGATGCTGGCCGCATCGATCTTTCCGATCAAATCCCGGTGGGTATGGAAAGGGGCAGTATCCAATCGGCGGGCAAGGCTCCCGGCTCTTTCGGGATCCGTATCGACGACGCCAACCAGAGCAACGTCGGGCATCGCCGCATATTTCTCGGCGTGGAAGGCCCCGAGATAGCCGCAGCCAACGACGCCGACCCGAATGTGAGTGTTCATCGTTCCCAATCCCTTCTCCGGGCCCGGTGGCGACCCACGGAGAGGGTCTCCGGGTTGGCCAGCTCATTTAGCCGGAACGGGGTCCATCCTCGGTTTCAGGGCGCCTCGAGGGCCACAATCGTCAGGCGGTGGCGGTTTGCCGCCTCGACCATGTCTTCCCGGTCGAACACGATCGCCCGCCGGGCCTCAATGGCCAGTACCTGAATGTGGGCATCAACCATGGTTTGAACTGTTTTGAGCCCGACGGCCGGCACGTCGAACCGTTCATCCTGTCCAGGCTTGCAGACCTTGACCGCGACGGCTCTT
>JASFIA010000279.1:0-4628 GCA_050122915.1 Desulfobacterales bacterium
CCGAATGTTTGATCTTCACCGTTATCGTCCGGGCAAAATAGCGGAGTTTTCTCAACTGATGCCCGACCTCTTCGGATTGATTCAGCATCAGCCTGCGCAACAGGGTTCGATCAGTGCTGTCGCGGGACAGGGTTTCTTCGCTGCTCACCGATTTTGGCGGTTGATCGGGAGAAACAGTCGTGCGATCGATCCCGTGGGACAGTTCCTTTAAGCGATACCCAAATTTTCCCAAACAGGTCGTCAGGGACTTTTCCGGATAGGAGCGGACATCGCCCATCGTTCGTATGCCCAGTCTATGAAGTCGTTCAAGGGCCATTTTCCCAACCCCGGGTATTTTTTCAACCGGCAAGGCTTTGATGGTGCTATCGACGGCTTCCGGAGGGATCAAGGTGAGCCCGTCCGGCTTGTGACGATCCGATGCGATTTTAGACAAGAACTTGACCGGCGCACCTCCGATGGAACAGGTCAATCCGATGGCCTTTCGGATGCGCTCCTTCAAACCGCGGGCGATGGCCTCGGTCGATCCGGACAGCCGATCAAGCCCGGCGAGGTCGATATAAGCCTCGTCGATGGACACCTGCTCGACGACCGGTGAGACCTCCTTGAGGATCGACATGATTTGGGAGGACACCTCCTTGTAGCGAGCCATTCGTGGGCGCAGGATGACGGCATTCGGGCAAAGCCGCTTGGCCATGAACATCGGCATTGCCGAATGAACGCCATAAACCCTTGCGGCATAGCTGGCCGTGGTAACGACGCCACGGTCGGAATCACCTCCAACGAGGATGCACCGGCCCTCCAATTCGGGGCGGTCCAACACTTCGACAGCTGCGAAAAAAGCGTCCATGTCAAGGTGAAGAATCATTCTGATGCACCTGTCCGGTCGACCCAAGGGATCGTCAGGGTAAGAGAGTCGTCCGGTCTGATGGCGGGCTATCGATCATTTCAGGCCTCCTATCTTTCGCCTTTTCACGAAAGGATGTCGTCGTCAGGGTCGGGAAGGGGCCAACGGCCGGAGATCAGTCGTTTTGCGACGGGTATGTCTGCTGGAGCCAGGTCATGGTCGAGGAGTTCGTCAACGGATATCCACCGAAACTCCGAGTGAAAGAGGGGGGTCAGCCGCCCTGTTTGGATTTTGGCGACAAATACCAGCAAAGTGACCTTGCGATCGCCATAGCCGTAGCTCGAAGTTCCCAAAAAGGAGCCCACCCGGGCATGTATGTTGAGTTCTTCGACCAATTCCCTTTTCAGGCAGGCCCTGGGGCACTCGCCGGAATTGACTTTCCCACCGGGAAATTCCCATTTCCCTTCCAATGGATCGCCGGCCGGTCGTTGAGCAATTAGAACGCGGTTTCCCTTTACCAGGACGGCTGCAGAAACGTCGATTGATGGTAATTCGCACCCCATGGAATTCTCCCGGTCTACGGGGTTCAGCGCTCTCGGTCGGCCACGGCCGAATGCGCCGAAGTTCGACCTGCCGAAGGGGGTTGCCGAATCCGCCCGCTGGGCGGTTGGCGCTTTGCTCTATGCTGAAACTGCCCGGTCTATACCAGGAATTGCGGGAATAGGGCAAATAACCAGTGGGAGCGGGTTTTCAGAGGATGCTCAAGTTCATTGGGCGAACGGCGATAACCTCACCAGTGCATCGGGATGGATTCCGGCGCCAGGAAAAAGTCTTTGACTCCCCGAAGGGCATGAAAATGATCGCGATGAACTTCGATCAAGACCTTGTTCCACAGCAGAAAACAGAGGAATTCGTCGAGACCCAGGCCATCGAGGCGGTGGGCGAAGAGATCAGACAAGGCCTTCAAATTGTCGATTGCCCGTGCAGCCGAAGTGGCAGAGTTCATGATCAATCAAGTAAATTTCGATCATAGCCGAATATCTACTATGGGGTTTGGAAACTATCGACCGATCGATACGAATGACACGGCAGAAGGGCGCGAGAGAAACCGGCGGGTTGAGATCAACCTGACACAACTCTCCGAGACCGTCGATCAGAGCCCGACCCAAGGCAGTTAACATCGCTGTCGCGACCGGCGCTATAAAGGGCATAGCATTGACAATGCCATTGTCGCATCACGACCCTCCGGAAATTCCAGAAATCGACCTCATCGATATCGAACAGGACTTTTATGACCGAGCCCATATGGATCGTATCCAACGGACGTCTCGTTGAGTTGAATCCGTCGGTAATGGAACCCGAGCCGATTCCGGCACAGGTCATGGAATTCGAGGTTTCCGATTTGGGTTACTATCTATTGAGTCCGCGTCCGATCCAGGTGACGGGCACATTGATCGGTTGTGAAATTCACCCGTCAAAGGGTCTGTTGTCGAAATGGAAGCGGCTGATCCTCAGAAAGACCACATTGTCTTCGAAATCCCATGCCGACCATGGCAGCACACTGATGGAATGGGTCGGTTCCGCCCCGGCTTCGGCAACATCGATGTTGAGGGATCCGACACTTGCATCCCATATCGACATAATTTCAGAAGCCCTCAGGCCTTTCAACCCCATTCGAAGAGAACTCGCCTCAATCGATTTTCGAGGATTGGAAGATCTTGTCGGCGTTACGGAGGATGCCACCGGGGTTCGAACCCGGCTGGTCCTCAAAGGCACTCTGGAGGATAAGCGCGATTATCTCCTGGAGAATCTCCTGAGAGAGGTGCCCATAACCCTCAGAAATGCCTACCTGGCGGATGGCCTCTTCGAAATGCGCGGATATGATATCCAAGGGTTTCGGCCAGAGCGGGTAAGGCGTCTCGTCCGGTTCAATCGAGCGGGTAGGGCTCGATGTGCGTTTTTGTCGGCAAATAACCGAATCGACGTCCAAGTCCCCGATATGAATCGGTTTCGATATGTACGGATTTTTGATCAAGCTGTCAGAACAGATCCAGAAATGGCAAACCGCTTGAAGGAGTGTCTTCAGGGAGACATTCTTCCGCTGAAGCTGTTCTTCAATGACCGGTTTTCAATCGCGTATTCAAACCAACAGTTGCCGAGCCCGTTTTTAGATATTTTTGACGGAACCGACATGAAGTCCGATATCCGCGAGATGGTGGTGCATTCCCTGAAGAAAGGTCAGATCGGTATCTCCTTTAGTTATTTACCGTTGAAGGGCCGCGGACGGGGGAAAACCTATGCTACCGTGTCGGTCATGCATGATATCCGCGCATTTGAAGCCGTAAAGAAGGAAGCGCCGACCGTTTACAGGGAAATTCAAAGTCGCGCCGGCGTCCGCGGCAATATTCCCTATTATCTGCTCGAGTCCATTACCGGTATCAGTGGTGAAACCAGTGTACAATCCTAACGACTACGCCTGGGTTCGTGAACTGCTTGAATACCCTCAAGTGTTGGATTCCTGGTTGGGCCCGATGACATCGACCGAGGACGTTCAACTGCCGGAGGATCCGATCGATCGGGTGATATTTCAGGAAACAGCCAAAAAGGCCATTCGTAAGATTGCCTATCAGCGCGGACATGTGCTGATGGTTGGCAAGCCCGGGACCGGCAAATCCATGTTGGCCAACATGCTTCAGGACCTGTTGGGAGCATCCTACGGGGATGACCTCCGATTCAAAGAGGCCGTTCTCGCCTATCCGGGCAAAGACAAGAATCACATTCGCATCGCCTATGAGGACCCCGAGCAGGCCGATGCCGCCATATCATCTCTTCGCCAAGAGATAGAGGAGGCGTCCCGTGCGGCTGGAAGTTTCAGCCTGGAGGAGGCCATACAGTCGGCCAAGCGCGTGAAGCGTTATCTAATAGGGGCGACGCTCGGCTTGGTTGCCGGCGGCGCCTTCTTCCCGCCGCTGCTGGCAGCGGCCGCCATCACGGGCATCGGGTCGATATTTCTCTTCATCCAGGAAAACAACCATCGCGCCCAAGAAAAAATACAACAGAATCAATCCCCAGGCCCCAACGGCAATCTGAAGCACCTGGTCGATATGCTTCCGGAGGTCTTGTTCGACCCACGTAAAGAAAACCGGCTCATGGCCAGAATATCGGAACCAAACGCCCGCAATATGAAAGGCGGCTTTCGCCATGACCCATATCAGTCCGGGAACCTTCACACGCCCGCCCATCAGAGGGCTTACCTCGGAGCCCATGCAACAGCCCCGATCATTTTCATCGATGAATTAAAAACACTGATCAAACGCGGCTACATGCCTGAGCTTTTGGAGATCATGCAAAACAAGCGCTACATCCTTGAAGGTGGAAAATCCATGGGCAGTGGGGCATCCGATCGCTCGGAGAATTTTCTCAAGGCGGACAATATTTTCATCTCCTGCTGCAACCACGATACGGTTGAATACCTGCAGAGGGAAGGAGAGGGGGCATTTCTCAGCCGCATCGAGGACAAAGGCGAGATCATCACAATGGAAAGCAGCGTGCCTCAGAGCAAAACGGCCGTGGAGCAGATCGTCCGCTACATCAAGCAGGAGATCACCCACCTTGACGCCGAGATCAATGCCGCCTGGGGAAACGTCATGGAAAGCGAGGGCGCGGAGAAGGTAAGAAAAAGCTGCGAAACGATCTTCGGCAGAGCGCTACCCGAGGACTTTCAGATCAAAACCATTGATTTTTCAAAGGGCGCGGTGCTCGAAATTGTCCAGGAGCTCAGATG
>JASFIA010000280.1:0-4586 GCA_050122915.1 Desulfobacterales bacterium
GACGATTAAAACCGCTATTGTCAAGTACGTCAAGGAATGGAGCACCCGGAAACTCATGCTGCAAAATGGTGATGCGGACCGGGTTCTTGTGCCCAACCCCTACGTGCCCGAGGTACAGGCGATGGAGGGCCTCAAGCTCTACGAGGTGCCGCAGCTCTCGGTCACCATGGCGTTTTTCTGCCAGAATATTAATGCCGCGGGTAATCCCAACATCGGCAGCGGAAAGTTGGACGGAGACGGCATCCCTCCAGAGTTTTTCAGCGACATCAACGTGCGCAAGGCGTTTCTCCACGGGTTCGACCGCAAGACATACGTAGACGATGTTTTCAACGGTCTCGTGGTCATGCCCACGAGTCCCAACATCGAGGGCCTCGCCTTCCATAAAGATGTACCGGTCTACGAGTTCGATCTGGAAAAGGCCGCGGGATATATGAAAAAGGCCTGGGGCGGTGAGGTCTGGAAAAAAGGCTTCAGGATGATCATCACCCACAACACCGGCAATGAGATGCGCGAAGCCGCAGCCTTGATGCTGGCAGAAAACATCATGAGCCTCAATCCCAAGTTCCGGATCGAGGTGCAAAACGTGGAATGGAAGGACTACCTGGTCAAATACCGCAATTTCATGTACCCGATTTTCCTTATCGGCTGGGGCGCGGACTATGCGGACCCCCACAATTTCGTCTACACGTTTATGCACTCAAAAGGGGTTTACGGTCGCTATATGGCCTATCAGAACAGCGAGGTGGACCGTCTTTGCGAGGAGGGCATCGCGACGATCGACCCGGCTCCGAGGGAAAAAGTCTACCACAAGCTTCAGGACCTGTTTTACTCCGAAGCCATCGCCGTGCCCCTCTACCAGCAGATTGTGGTGAGGGCTTATCGGGATTGGATCAGCGGGTATCAGCCCAACGCAATGCTGACGGAAGAAAACGAGATGCTGATGGATATCCGGAAAGAATAAGTGATACGATTCGGTTTCCCTTAGAGGAGGCGGCAAGAATCGTCGGCCGGCCGTGGAAAGTCCCGGCCGGCCGATCCCGATAGGATTCATGACCACCTACATAGCCAGACGGTTTTTTTTCCTGATTTTCGTTCTATTTGGCGTGTCGATCCTGCTTTTCGGCATCCTGATGACCTTCAGCCCGGAGCGGCGGGCGGCGGCCTATGTGACCACACCTCAGCAGGCCAAGGACATCCCCAAGATCATCAGGCAGTTCGGTCTCGATGATCCTTTCTATCTCCAGTATGTCCGCTGGGTCAAGGAGGTGGCCGGGGGCAATCTGGGCTGGTCTCTGGTGGCGGCCCGGCCCGTGGGTGAAGCCTTCTGGCGCTTTTTCCCGGTCACCTTGGAGATGAATCTTTATGCGGCACCGATCGTTATTTACCTGGGGATATGGCTGGGCTCGATCTCCGGCATCCATCGGGATACCTGGATCGATCATTTTACGCGCATCTTCGCGATTATCGGCTGGTCGCTGCCCACTTTTTTATTCGCCCTCGTCCTGCTGATGGTGTTCTACGGGTATTTTCAGGTGTTCTCTCCTGGAGTGCTCAGCGACTCGGCCACCATGTTCCTCATTGACCATCCGGAGCAATTCATCCGCTATACCGGCCTGTACACCGTTGACGGACTGCTTAACGGCCGGCCGGATATCGCCCTGGACGCCTTTAATCATTTGGTCCTGCCCGTCTTGACTTACGTGATCGTGGTGGTGGCCCTCAACATGCGGGTCATGCGTTCGGGGATCATCGAGGAATTGTCCAAGGATTATGTCATGACCGTGAGGGCAAAAGGAGGGGACCCAAAAACCGTTCATTTCAGGCACGCTCGCAGAAATGCCCTGCTGCCGGTGGTGACGGTGGCTGGTCAGCTCGTTGCCCTGTCCATGGAAGGGAGCATCGCCGTCGAGGTGGTCTTCAGCCGCCACGGGATCGGCTGGTGGCTGGCAGAGTCCGCCATCCAGCTAGACATGCCGGTTTTAATGTGTGTCGGCCTTTTTATGGGGCTGGTGTTCGTTGTCACCAACCTGACCCTGGATATCCTTTACGCCACCATTGATCCGAGAATTCGGTTGAACTGACCGGAAAGACGCAATGAACGACACCCATCCGCGGTTGCGCGAACTCAGATTTACCCTCTACCGGATTTTCCGGAATCCGTCGGCCATTATCGGGTTTACCCTTTTGATCCTATTTGCAGGGGTGGCGGCATTGGCTCCGGTGATCGCACCGCCAAAACATGCCCACAATCCTTACATGATGCCCCACAAGGGATACTCTCCTACGCCCAAGCCGCCCAGCAGCACCCACATCTTCGGGACGACCTCCGGTCAGTACGACATTTTTTACGGTGTGGTCTGGGGGTCCCGAACAGCGTTTAAGATCGGACTGTTCGTCGTCGTCATCGCCGGCGTTGTGGGCGTCAGCCTGGGAGCTATAGCGGGTTATTACGGCGGGCTCATCGATGAGATCCTCATGCGGATCACCGATGTGATGTGGGCGCTTCCCACCCTCGTGCTGGCAATGGCGATCGTGGTGGCCTTCGGCCGGGGACTGGACAAGGTGATGATCGCACTCGCCCTGGTCCAGTGGCGGTGGTATGTGCGGGTGATCCGCTCCGAAATTCTGATCCTGAAGGACCAGGACTTTGTCCATGCGGCAAAGATTATGGGGGTGTCGGATGCTGCCATCATCTTCCGGCACATCCTGCCCAATGCCATTTATCCGGTGCTGATCTTGGCCTCCATGGACATGGGGTCCATGGTGATTACGGCGTCCTTTTTGAGCTTTGTCGGACTGGGTGCGCCGAAAGGGTATTCGGACTGGGGCCAGATGGTTGCCTTGGCCCGCAACTACATCGTCGGCCCGCCCGACGACCCGCTGCGGTTCTGGTACACGATCGCGATCCCGGGCGCTTGCATTATCCTTTTCGTTTTGTCCTGGAACCTGATCGGCGATGCCCTCCGGGATGCTTTCGACCCCAAACAGAGGCGAAGATAGGGCGACGATGGCAAGGCTGATTCAAACGGAAGATCTGGTCACGAATTTCTACACATACGAGGGCGTTGTAAAGGCTCTCAACGGTATCAGTCTGATTGTGGATCGGGGCAGCACTTTCGGTTTGGTGGGCGAATCCGGGTGCGGTAAGAGTGTTGCCGTTCGATCCATCATGCGGATCATCCAGGAACCGGGAAGAATCGAGGGGGGCAAGGTCATCTTGTTTTGCGATGACGGCGCCATTGACGATGGCCTCGATCTGCTGCAGCAGACCGAGGCCACCATGGAAAACCTTCGGGGCGACCAAATTTCAATGATCTTTCAGGAGCCCAATGCCGCCCTGAACCCCATCATGAGCATCGGGGACCAGGTGGCAGAAAGTTTTCTCTTTCACAGAACCGCGGACATGTGCCGGGGAATCGTTGAAGAGCTGGCCGCTCCCGGCTGCAGGGCGCCGTACCCGTTGCGGAACCTACAACTCGTCTTGTACCGCTTGGCGGCCGAAGATCCGAACGCCCTGATCCTCAAGGTGCTTGACCGTATCCCACTTCTGAAACGGTGGCGTCTTCGGCTGAAGCGGGAGGCCATGTCCCGTGCGGTCGAGATCATCGGCAAACTGGGAATTCCCAACCCCGAGGACATTGTCAACCAATACCCTCACCACCTTTCCGGCGGAATGAAGCAACGCATCGTCATCGCCATTGCGCTGGCATGCCGTCCTTTGCTGCTAATCGCCGACGAAGCCACGTCCAACCTGGACGTCACTATCCAGGCCCAGATTCTGGAGCTGATCCGCAGCCTCAAACAAACTGAAATCGCATCGATTTTACTGATTACCCATGACCTGGGTGTCGTGGCCGAAACCTGTGACCGGGTGGGGGTCATGTATGCCGGCAATCTCTGCGAGGTCGCGAATGTGAGGGATCTTTTCCAGTCTGCCCGTCATCCATACACCCGCGCGCTTCTCGATGCCGTACCCCGATTTGCCCAGGAGGGACCTTTGCGAAGCATCGAAGGAGCCGTCCCCAACCTGGTTCAGCCGCCTCCAGGTTGCCGATTTCACCCCCGTTGCCCCCATACGATGGATGTCTGTCGGGGGCGATTCCCAAAACAGGTCGAGGTGAGCAGCGGGCATTATGTCTCCTGCTATCTCTACACGAAGGAACCGAGAAGACCGATCCCTCATGGTCGGGGAGGGACCGACCCCTGATGACCGGATAGACGGGATGCCAATGGAAACGCTGTTCGCACTCAAGAATCTGAAAAAGCATTACCCGGTCCTGGGCGGTTTTTTTCGTCATCAGGTGGCATCGGTGAAGGCCCTTGACGGCATCGATCTCGATATCTATCGCGGCGAATGCTTGGGGCTGGTGGGAGAATCCGGCTGTGGAAAAACCACTACAGGAAAAGCGATTATCCGCCTACACGATCCTACGGACGGCCATATCTATTACCACCGGGGTAACGGCGAGGGGGGTGCCCCCATCGACCTGGCCGCCATGAGCCGGCGAGAGCTCAACCATGCGGGTGTCCGCGGCAAGCTCCAGATGGTGTTTCAAGATCCCACCACGTCCCTCAATCCACGGATG
>JASFIA010000281.1:0-4577 GCA_050122915.1 Desulfobacterales bacterium
TACTCTGTGAAAACTCAGTCACTGTCCCTTTTGGTGTCGTGGGCGAGCACGGATTCGCCTGTTATCTGGAAACCGGTGACGGCAACTATCTGTTCGACACCGGTCAAGGCTTCGGCATCGTCCAAAATGCAAGGGTCCTCGGCAAAGACCTCGCCGCCGTGCGCACCATTCTCCTCAGTCACGGCCACTACGACCACACCGGGGGTCTCCCGGCCGTTCTCGCTATCCGGGGACCCGTCGACGTGGTGGGTCATCCGGAGATGTTCGCCTCCCGCGTCTGGTCGGACGGAAAGGTCGAGCGAGACATCGGTATTCCCTTCCGCCGGAATGATCTCAAGTCCCTTGGCGCCCGGTTCCGTCTTGTGACCGGTTGGACGGAGGTGGGTCCCGGTGTCCACCTGACCGGGGAGGTTCCGCGGGAAACGCCATTTGAAAATGGGGACACCCGGATGATCCGGATCGGGGATGACGGCGGCCGGACCCAGCCGGACCCCTTAGGGGACGATCTATCCCTCGTCGTGGAAACGCCCAAAGGACTCGTGCTGGTCCTGGGATGCGCCCACGCCGGGATGGTCAATATCGTGCGGCATGTGCAGCGCCGGTTTCCGTCAGAAAACATTTACGGTATCATCGGGGGCACCCATCTCGGATTTTCAAGCGACCGTCAATTCGACGCCACCCTGGACGTGATTGAGGCCTTGGGCATTGAAAAAATTGGGGTCTCCCATTGCACCGGGCTGGCCAACGCTGCAATACTCCATCACCGGCTGAAGGAACGTTTTTTCTTCGGGGCCGTGGGGGCGGTTCTCGAGATATAGGGGCCGTTTAGGGATGCCCGCCGTCATACGGGCGCCCCCCGCGGGCCGAAAGCCCGTCGACCCCTGGCGGTGCCGTTGACGGACCTTCGCTAGATGCTTATCAGTGGCGGTGGAGGCATCCGATATCGTGTTCAACCCCATGGCTTTTCTCACACTGACATCCCTTATGACCGCACTTTGCGTCTATCCGTCCGCCGTCCTCGCGGGAGCGGAGACGGGCGGGCTGCCTCCTCTGACGGCGGACAAAGTGGTGGTCAAAAAGGCCGACCGTCAGCTGCTGTTGATGCGGGACGGGCGACTGCTGCTGGGTTTCGTTATCGCTTTGGGTGACGAGCCGGTGGGCCACAAGCAGGCGGAGGGGGACTGGCGGACGCCGGAAGGCACCTATGTCATCGACTGGAGGAATGCCGAAAGCCGGTTCTACAAGTCCCTTCACATATCCTACCCCAATGCCGCCGATCGGCAAAGAGCCCTGGAGGAATGGGAAGATCCCGGCGGAATGATCATGATTCACGGGGTGCCGGACGAGGCCGGCGCCAGTCCGGATAAATACGCCGGGAAAGACTGGACGAACGGGTGCATCGCCGTGACGAATGCCGCCATGGACATTATCTGGTCCGCCGTCCCCGACGGGACGCCCATCGACATTTTACCCTGATCATACCCGGGCACACCCCAAAGGAATCAAATCAGGGAACCAAATAGGTCGTCCAGTCAACGACGGGGCCGTTTAGGGCATCCAACAGCTTGCCGTCACGCTCGTAGATATCCTCACGAAACACAACCGATCCCTCCCGGTCGACACTCACCGTCCCGTAAATCAAGACGATGGGAAGCGGTTTTCGGAGATGGAATCGACGGGTCGCTCCGGAGTTCAGGGATTTTACTATAGTATCGTCATCGCCGCCGCCATCCTCCCTAAGCAACAGACGGGCAAGCTCAAAGGGGCGTTCGACACGGATGCACCCGGCGCTGAGTGCTCGTTTTTCCTCTTCGAACTCCTCTTTGTCCGGCGTATCGTGCATAAAGACGTAATAGGGGTTGGGGAAGATAAATTTGATACGACCCAAGGGATTGTCGGGTCCCGGACCCTGAACCAGCTTGTAGGGAAGGGAGAGCGCGCTGTATCTCGACCACCGGATGTTTCCCGGATCGACCGGTCTTCCTTTGAGATCGACCACACGCAGCTGTTTTTTTCGCAGGTAGTCGGGATTCTCCTTGATTTTCGGTAGGACATCCCGCTCCAGAATACCCGGCGGTACCGTCCAGGTCGGATTGATTTCGAGATAGCGGATGGCCGACTGAAAGACGGGGGTGTGGCGGTACGGATCCCCCACCTGCGCTCTGGCGGCCCAGGCCGTTTGCTCGTCTTTGATGTAACGAACGCGGAAATCAGCGATGTCCACGGCGACAAACCGCTCTGGAACGTCCCTGAGCACCCATCGGGCCCTCTCCAGGTTGACACGGATTCGATCGATCCAGTGCTCGATCGGAAGGTTCAGCATCTCTAACGTGTCATCTCCGACGGCCCCCTCATAGTCGTCGGAACCCGGGGCATAGACGTCGACGCGGTGACGTCTCTGAAACCGGGCGACCGCGGTGGCAAGGTCTTCGTCGAATCGATCGGAACCCGTCGACCATGTCGGCAAATCCCCCGATGCCGCCAGTCGCCGCCGAAGCTGCTGAACCGCTTCACCCCGCATTCCCCGCTCGAGGAAGGTGCCGTCCGGCAGCGGCTCCCATCCACCCGCCGCAGCCATTCCGCGATAATCTGAAAGGGCCGCCCTGAGTTGGCGGTATAGGGGATGCAGGGGCCTGAGCCCCTCTATGAAGACCGATACGGTTCCGGCTTCCACCTGCAATTCGATGAGATCGGCCGCCTCCTTGTTTTCAATGAGCCGGTGAAACCGCCATTCCGGATGCATGGACCTCGGGTTCACCTTCCCGAAATAGACGTGAAAGGCCAAGCGAATCAGGCTGTCGGTCAGCAGGATATCGAAATCAGCCGATTCCTCAGGTGTCAGGCCACCGGCCATCGACCGCTTTCTGAAGGATTGAATCTGGAGAAGGTGATAGTCGTAAGGGGTGAGCCCGTCCCGGTCGATCGACCTTACGGTTGCGAGCAGTTGGGGGGCGGAACGGGGATTTTGCCACAAGGCCCGAAACCGCCGTTTTCTGTATAGAGCCGGCAGGGCTTTTGTTGAACCGATCGATGCGTGTCCGATCGAGAGCGTCCCCGATGATTCCAACTGAGAAATCCGGTCTCGGATCCGGGGGGAAATGGCGTCGGGCGGCGGAGGGGCGGCCCGCAGGATGCCAGGCAGGACCATAACCGCCGCGGCGATCAGAACCAATATAAACCGTCGTTTCATGGGTCGCGACCGATTCGGATGTGGACGGGCGTCGGGGCTTTCGGTCGATTGGCAGTCCTCGAAGAGTCACCCGATGGGAGCCAGCGGCGGTAGGAAGGCCAGCCCCTCGTATCGGCCCTACCTTAAGCCATTGTCGGCCGAGGGGTCAATCCAAAGCGGCATGTTCAGATGTCTGCCAGTGCTCGGTTCAAAAGACGCCATATTTGTTGGCGACCCGACGTGCGGCAGGGTCGGGCCATTTCCTCCAGCACGTCGGACACATATCGCTCCCGCCGCATGCCGACCAGGATGCAGGTTACGCCGTCTGTGCACCGAAGGGCTCTGATAGCGGTCTGGCTGAGGGGCAATCCGAGGGGAGCCCAGTCCGGAGTCACCTCCCGGACGGCCTCTCGGACGGTGCGGCAGCTGCGGGCGGATGCCGCCGCGGCTAGGGAGGTCAGGTCCTTGAACAGGCCTTCGACAACGGTTTGGTGGGACACCATCCATTCCTGTTCGGGCGGCGAAGCCCCCATTTGCTCGAGTGTCCCATAGACACCGAGAATGCGGGGCTCAAGGACCGTGGTCCGGAGATGATCCCATGCCGCTAATGAATCGAGTCCGTCCTTGTGGCGGCGCAGGTATGCCCCCACCCCAATCAGCTCGGAAAGCCGGTTCTCGATGCGGGGATCCAAATTCCGTTCGGGAAGAAGAGATCGGATCAGGTGGGCTTCGGAAGCCAGGAGATGATCGATCCGCCGGTCGATCTCCTTCGGCGCTGAAGGGTGGGGAGCCGAAACCTCGGCCAGACGGATCAGCCGACCCCGGCTGACGGCGTTCAATGGCCTGTTGACCAGCACCCCGAGCCCCGCCCCCCGAGCGGCCTCGAGCAGAGTGGCGCCGCTGGGCTGGTTGCTTTCAAGCACCGGCCCGGATTCGAACAGATTCATGGGGAATTGGATGACCCGCAGATGATGCGTGCGGGAAATGCTCCGTGCAGCGTGAAGGAGAGCCTCCAGGTTGGTGAACTGGGCGTCGTCCGCGGCTGCGGGGAACGTATTGGAACTGATGCCGTAGCACCGAATCCGTCCCCTGTCCACCTCCCCCTCCAAATGCTCGAATGCCAGCCGAAGCCGCCGAAGGTATTCGGCCCGCGCCGTCTCGATATCGATGGAACGTCGGGCTGCCCAGCCCAGATAATACTCCGGATTGTGCAGCAGGTAAGCGTCCAGTGTTTCGAGCCCCAGACGCCGGAGGGAGCGGGTCAGCTGATCTTCAAGAAAGGTCGGATGGATGCAGTGCTCGAGCCCCTGTGCAACCGTCACCACGTCCTCGAAGGGTCGCCCCTGGCGTTTTCTTTCCTGGCTTGAAGCATAATTCGTGCCCTGGAGGTACCCCGCCTTCGACACCA
>JASFIA010000282.1:0-4553 GCA_050122915.1 Desulfobacterales bacterium
CGATGAATCGGACACGCCGGCCATTATGCATTTGCCGAGGCTTTTGGTGGATTTCAACCGTACCCGGTTTGCAAGGCTTCGGGCCTTCATCGACTTCATCAACGCCAACCCTTAGGCTCCAAGTATCCCGGATACCAGTCGAATGGCGGGGTTCCTGCGTCCGATAGACGAGCGCAGCCCATCAGGATTCGGTTTCATTTCATCTGCCGGGACCGCCTCCCGAACCGACTGAGGGACATGGGGCCGTCCCCGAAGGGTGGTCGACGGCTTCGGTCTTTCCGGTACGGCGAGACTATTGATGTTGGGAGGCATCCAGCAGCCATGTGAACACATCGGGATCGATACCGGCAGCCGGGCTGTAAGGGTGGGTAAGAATAAATATTCCCAGTAAGACGACACCCACCATGCTGCTGTACAGCGACACCAGGATGCATCGCCTGGTGGTGGGTGGCGGCAGGTAGAGTGTCAGGAGCGTCAGAAAGTAGCCGATGAAGGCGATATACCAGAAGGCGGGTAGGAGTTTCCCCTGAGCGTCAAACAGTCTCATGGCCTTATGGTGCTCGATTTGACTGAGAAGATTCTTGAGATTGAGATCCCCAGGAAGATATTCGAGTTGGTCGAGATCCTTCCAGATGGCGTCAACCAGGGCCCTTCCGCCAAGATGCTGCTCGTCAGCCCCGAATGTCATATCCCGCAGAGCCGGCCATTGCTCCTCGGTGACAAATCGCAGGTAATGAAGCAATCGCTCCTTGGTCTCGCCTGAGGTGTCTTGGCCTCTTCGGTCGAGCTCGTTGTAGAGCCGAACGATGGTCGAGGCTTCCGACTCGATGGCCGTGATCATTTCATTGTATTCGATCCTCACGCTAGTAAACATCATGCCGATGACCACTGCATGAATCACGCCGATCCGCGTTGCAACGGTGTCGGCGTATTTTATGGTCTCATCGCTGGTATCGTTCGTCCAGAATCGATGGATGGCGACATACAGGCAAATCGACAACGCGGCAAACAAAAGGATGGCAATGGCCATACTGACGCCTGTGGGGAGAGAAAGAATAAACATATGCCCTCAGTTGCCTGCGGCAGAATAAGGCCACCGGCATCTCGGCCGCCCTTATGCATCGGGCTGCGGGTTGTCGTCGCCGGAGACGCCCGGGGAAGGTGTCTGATGATTGGTCTGGAGTCAGCAGGATCCATCCGAAGACCCGCCGGCACGGAAATGACCTAAAAAAGGTCTCGAACCACCAGGCGGACGAGACGGCCCCCGGCGCCAGTGCCCGCGTCGGAAGCCGACACCTCTTCTCCATAGCTGATGCAGGAAAGACGATCGGGTGAAATGCCTTTTCGAATCAAGTAGCTCTTGACGCTGCCCGACCGCTTTTCCCCCGCGATGAGATTGGCTTCCCGGGAGCCGCGGCCATCGCCGTAGCCCTCGATCCATATGTGGATGTCGGGATGCTGCGCCAGCCAGAGGGCCACCGCATCCAGGGTCGTCTTGGCTGCAGCGTCCAGGCGGTGGTCGTTCTGGGCGAAAAACACCGATTTCGGGAAAAAATCTTCCGAATCGGGTCCAGCACTGACGACCCCGACGAAAACGGACAAGACAGCAGCGGTTGCCCCTATCCAGTGCTTCATAGTCACCCTCCCCTGTCAGTCATGGAACGAACCGTCCTGGAAGCCAAATTTCCTCAGGGCGCACCACCCTTCACGGTCATGCCGCCGATCAGCCGGTAGCCGGCCATTCCCCCGGCAAGGTGGCCGACCGTCTTGAACCCCCGGCGCTTGAGCTGCAGGGCTGCCGGGGGCGAACGGTGCCCGGTCATGCAGACAACCACCACCGGGCGATCGGCAATCAGTTCATGCGGTTCCTCTCCCGTCTCCGGCACCGGGAGCAAGGATCGGTGCCGGGCACCCGGGATGTGGAACCATCGGTATTCCGGCAGGCTTCTCACATCGACGACTTGAATGCCATGGCCGGCATTCAGCCGTTTTTTCAAGTCCCACGGCGATACGGGAGTGACGCCGGCAGCCCACCAGCCGGCTTCCCAAATGATCTCGACCGCGACGACGGCCACTATCGCTTTCCAAATGCCCATAGCCTTTTTAACACGTTTTCTTTATTAGTCTAAGGGGATATCCCCCCCGCTTGTCAAGGGGGGTATGTAGCGGGTTCAGCCCGGTGGGTCGCGGTGGTCCCGAGGCTGCCGGCCATTTCCAGCTTGATGTTTCGGGAAATTTCCCTTATCCGGTAAGGCTTGCCGGTGATCGCCAGGCCCGGTGTCGATGCTCATTACCACCCAGGACACCCCCATGAACCGCTGGAAAAATGTCAGGGAATTTTCCGGTATCGCTTCGTTTCAAATCCTTGCCATGTTTCGCAGGGGGCTTTTTTACGCCTACCTGTCCGTCTATCTTCGATATTTTTTAGGGCTGTCGGTTACCGAAACCACCCTGTTCGCCACCCTTCCCATGGTCTTGAACATCCTGTGTCAATCCTTTGTCTGGGGGCGGCTTTCCGACCGACTGCAGCTTCGCCGGACCCTCATTGTCTGGGGGGAGGTGCTGGGGGGGCTCGGCACACTGGCTGTTTGGTATGTTCATGTGCTTCCGGCGACCAGAGCGGCTGCCGGTTGGGTGATCATCCTGGGTCTTGCAGCGGTGGAGATCTTCTGGTCTATGTCCAATATCGGGTGGAGCGCGCTCATCTCCGACGTCTATCCGGCCGGTCAGCGGCGATCGGTGCAAGGCAAGCTGGTCAGCATGGGGGGAATCGGACGGATCGCCGGGGTCTGGATCGGAGGGCTGCTCTACGACGGTCTCGACACCCGCTACGACGGCTGGGGATTTCACGAAGGGCCTCTTTTTTTTGTGGCCGCCGGCGTCATGTTCATCTCTGTCCTCCCTCTCTTCTGGATACCTGAGGGCGGGGTTCCGAAGGAAAACCGGGATTCCGAGATGGTCGGAGAGGCAGGGTCATACCGCCTTTTTCTGATTTTTCTCTTGGCCATGATGCTGATCAATTTCGGCCGCAACTCGATCGTCGTCATCCAGTCCCAATATCTTTTCCTGGACTCGGGCTTCGGCATGAATAGCCGAATGCTGAGCCATGTCTACAACACCGAGTCCGCTGCCATCATCGTGGCCGGGCTGCTCATGGGCTGGACGGGACAACGATCCGGCAACGGGAGGCTGGTATGCCTCGGGGCCATGGTGGCCGTGGGATTTCTCATGATTTATGCACTGTCCGAGAGCCTGGTCTTCATTTTCATCGGCAGTTTTCTGAAGGGCACCGCCGAAGCCATACTGGTCGCATCGGCCTATGCGTTTGCCGCCGCTCTCATCCCGCCTCTTCACCGGGGTCGATTGTTCGGCTGGTTCAACGCGACGTTTTTCCTGAGTTGGGGAGTTGCCGGCACCTTCATGGCGGGTCCCATCGTGGATGGCTTTCTTGCCAGGGGCATTTCCCCGGTGTCGGCTTACCGGGCGGCCTTCTGGGCGGCCGCAGCCATGACTGCCATGGGGGTCGTCCTACAGGTCGGGCTGCTGTTCTACCGAAAGGCCCTCCGGCGGCGCTCACCGAACCGGTGGGACTGAACGGCAGCCATACCAACGGATCGCGTCCTCAGCCGAGCGCCTGGTGGTCCCGCTGGAACCGCGAAAGGCGACGGGCGAGTTCGGGGAATCGGTCAGCCCCTGTCTGGGAGACGCAGGCGCGGATTCCCTCCCTCACCCCCTGCCCCGTGCTGGACAGGGAGATGGCGCTGATGCCGTAGCCGAGGAGGGCCTCCACCAGGGTGTCTCCCGCCATTCCCGGATAGGAAACGGTAAAATAAAAGCCGTCGGCCAAGGGCTCCAGGATATCCTTGGGATAAGTCAACCGGAAGCCATGGCGGAGGAAGATGCCCTTCATAGCCTTCGCCCGGTCGCCGTACTCCCGCAAAACAGAAAGGTAGTCGACCCCACCGCTGTTGACGGCCTTGAGCATTTCCAACAGGGCAGCCTGGGAACTGTGGGAAACGCCGGCTGTGGTGCCGTAAAGCCCGCCCTCGATCAGGGCTCGTCCGAACCGGCGGGTGCCGAACCGACTCGAAAGCCCCTGGAACTCCCGATGAAAAAGCCCATCCGGAACCGCCGCCATGCCGATGCGATCACCCGCCATGCTGAAGACCTTGGAGGTGGACACGATCAGCAGACACTGATCGGTGTACCTGGCTGCGGTTGGAACAAACGGCGGTTGTCCGGGCCGGCCGTAGTCCTTTCGAAAATCCATGCCGATATAGGCGAGGTCCTCAAGAACGATCACGTCGTGGCGTCGGCAGACGCGGCCGATGGTGGCGAGTTCGTCTTCGGTGAGCGAGATCCACGAGGGATTGTTGGGATTGGAGTAGACCACGGCCCCGACGTTTCCATCGGAGAAGGCCGCCTCAAGACCGTGGCCCAGGGCGTCCCCCCGGTAATCCGGGATATGTAAGAAGGTCGGAGCGAGGCCCAACATCCGGGCCTGCTGACTGTGAACGGGAAACCCCGGCTCGAAGAGGAGGATCCGATCTCTG
>JASFIA010000283.1:0-4533 GCA_050122915.1 Desulfobacterales bacterium
GTGTCCACAGTGACCTGACCCTCAGTCTCCAATTGGGTCAATCGATGCTCCAGATAATCCACATGCCCCTGCTCGTCTTTGGCTAGAGCGCCGAAGAGTTTGATTGCCGTGGGATCCTGGGTCTTTGCAGCCGCCTCTTTGTACATGTCTCGGATGCGCTTTTCGTAGACCAGTGCTTCGCGAATGGCCTGCTCTGGGGAGATGTCGGTCTTTTCCATCAGGTTCCTTTCTGTGAGGTCGGGGGATTCCCCGTTAGGGTGCGCGATTTCGGTTGTCCTCAAGCTGATGCCTTATCCGTCGGGACCTTGCTGCAGCATCCCGTCATCAGCGGTAGGTGTAAGGATAGCGGTAGGGACGATAGGGCCATCGAGGACCGTAGTAAAAAGGATCATAGTATGCCGGGGGATAGGGGCGAGGGTAGACCTCGTCCTCCCACATGTGGATTTCTCGCAATGTCAGGGTCGGGTAGGCATAGGCAAGACCGTCCACGGTTTCGGTAGTGGAACCGGTGACCGTGCCCGCCACGGTCACCCGGCGGTTTTTTTCAAATACGGCCGGGTCGAGAAATCCCGGATAAACCACCATGAAGCGTCCCTCGGAGGCATCCCGGTCACCCGGCTCCTCCCCGCCTCCAAGGGGGGATTGCAGGACCAGCAGCCGTGTGACATTGTTTTCGTTGAGGACATCGATTAGGTACCCCCCCAGTATAACGGTTCGGCCGGCATAGGCCATGGGGTTTTGCGCCAGCAGGGGAAACGGCAGGGGTTGACCAGCCTCTTTACGGATCGCTTTGGACGTGACGGCGCATGAAACCGCCCCCAGCAAGGCCAGAGCGATACCCAACAAGCGAAAGGCACTCATCGATGGGTTTGATTCCATTGGCCTATTCAAGGGTACTCTCCCAGTTGCCGATCCCTGTGAAACGGCAGCCCGCGAAACGATTCTTTACAGTCGGCCGGAAACGGGTGCGACCCCATTCCGGCAGGGGGCAGCGCCAAACCACGGCCCACCCTCGAAAGATAGGTCGCTCGATGCCCGATGCAATCCTGACCCATTGCCCCAGGAAGGAAACCCCGATGCCGATCCTGACCGTCGCCGACTCGAAACCCCTCTATAAAGGCCGTGTTTTCAGCCTCCACCGGGATACCGTTGCCCTTTCCGATGGAGCCGCCACCACCGTAGATGTCATCCGTCATCCCGGCGCTTCAGCCGTGGTTCCCCTTAGTCGCAACGGCCGGATCCTGCTGATCCGCCAGTACCGGTATTGCATAGGGCAAACCATTTGGGAAATCCCCGCCGGCACCGTGGAACCCGGAGAAACCCCTATGGCGTGCGCCCGCAGAGAACTCGAAGAGGAAGCAGGGGTTACCGCCGAACATTGGGATCCATTGACGACATTGACACCCGTGCCCGGCTATTCCGACGAGCGGATCCACCTGTTCGCGGCCAGGGGGCTGACGCCCGCTGCCCAGCGACTGGATCCGGATGAAATCCTGGAGCCTCGAATGGTATCCTGGAAATCGGCCATTTCAATGATCCGGAAGGGAGAAATCGGGGACGCCAAAACCATCTGCGGCATTTATCTGGCCAGGGAATATCTCGAGGGCAGGGGGGAGCCCACCAAATCCGAATCGGACGACAATTGAAACAAAACCGCGGGAGATAGGTCACAGCAGCCCTTGCTAAGCGTCTTAAGGTGCGGTGGATCCCACGGCGGCCCACTCGGGAAGATTGTCCCCCGATCCGGCGATGTCGTTGATGGCTTCCCGGATGTCCTGGGAGCCCTGATCATGAACGCGGCTTACGGAGAGGTGCTCGGCTTTGACCTGCTTCAGGGAGAAACGCCCGCCGGTAGATTCCAGATTGCGCTGAACAAGCCCTTTGACGGCCTCCCAACTGTCCCGCCGGGTCTGGTTGCCCAAGGGGGTCAACCGGTCGATATCCCGCAGTTGTCTGGCATGGAAGCGCTTCTGAAGCCAATGGCCGACCGTAAGGTTCCATACCCCCATCACGCCGACACCGGCGCCGAGCAAGGCGGCGGATATCAAAATGGGGTCGAGTGGCATGATGCCCTGGGTCGCCAGCCAGAAAGCCAGCCCTCCGCCGACCGCCAGCCCCAGGAGAAACCCCAGCAGGGACACCTTGATCCGAAAAGCGGATCGGCGTTTCCCATAGCTGGCCATGCCTTCCAAAAAATGGGCCAGCCGCTCGCTGTGGGTTTCGACGAAAGAGGCCAGATTGTCCAGCCGGAATCGGGGCGCTTGAAGCACCGCCTGCTTCAGGTCGTACCGCTGCTGTTCGAGATACTGCAGGAACCCGGCGTCTTTTCCCAGTTCACCGTCCTGGTGGGATTTGGCCGACGGCGAATAGTTGAGATGGATGGGAGGAATGTCCTTTCGGCCCGTCATCTGGGACAGATTCCAGCAGAGGGTGCCGTATACCTGAAGAAGATCGATGAGAGAGGCACATTCGTCGATTCGGTTCAAGACGAAAAGCACCCGGTCTTCGAAGGTTTTTGCGGGGAGGGTATCCCTTAGGCTGGTGTGGGTCTCGCGGACGGTTCCGGCTTTGTGTGGATCGAAAAGAATGAGAACCAGATCCGCCATCTGGGCCAAATCGCCGATCACCTCTTGATAGTTGTAGCCGCGGTCGCGTTCGGTAATGCTGTCCAGCATGCCCGGGGTGTCGATCAAGGCCAGATGCTCGAGAAACGGGGAATGCACCTTTTTCAATCGAAAATGAGCGGCGAAGCGCTGACCGTGTTTTTTCAGGGCCTCGAAGGGGTACTCCGGATCGTTGAGAAGAAATTTTCCGTCCCGCTCTTCAATGATGGTTGCCGTATCCGCCTGCTCCGGTTCCTGGCCGTCGCCGTAAGTGATGACGGTGAACGAATCATCCGTGGGCGCCTGGCCGGTCTTTTGGATCCGTGTTCCCAGAAAGTCGTTGATAAGTGTGGATTTGCCAGAGGAATAATTGCCCAGCACCAGCACCAGGGGACGCCACTTGATGTTGGATTCCAGAGGTACCTCACTGTACCCATAATGCAGGGCTACGGGCGTCAGGTAGGTTTCGACCAGTTCGAGGAGTTCGGCGCGCAGGCTGTCGATAAACGTGTCACGGGACATGGGGTTCAATTCCGGATATGACGGCCGATCAATGGGCTACAAAGTTCAGCCACCATAGCCTAAGCCCCTGATTCCGTCAACAAATGGTTGCGCCCTGGGCCAAGCGGACGCCGTCCGTCCGGCGAAGGGTCACCGTTTCCGGCGGCGGCCGCGGGCCTCTAAAGCGCGCTGGTGATAGACCTCCAGCCGGCGATGAGCCCTTCCAAAGACGCTCGCATCGGGGAACGCCCCCGATGCGGACCGCTCGCCCGCCGGAACCCCGGTTAGGATCTCGATGCCTTCCTCCACGGCACCCACCCCGTAGATGTGAAAGCGGCCGCTTCGAACCGCTCCCACCACTTCTTCCTTCAGCATCAGGTTCTGGACATTGGACCGAGGGATCATCACTCCCTGCCGCCCGGTCAACCCCCGGCGCCGGCAAATCTCGAAGAATCCTTCGATTTTCTCATTGACCCCCCCGATGGCCTGCACCCGTCCCTTTTGGTCAACGGATCCGGTGACGGCGATCCCCTGACGGATCGGCAGACCGGATAGGCTGGAGAGGATCGCGTACAGCTCAGTAGAGGAGGCGCTGTCTCCGTCGATTTCCCCGTAACTCTGTTCGAAAGCGATACTGATGACGACGCTCAGTGGAAATCGCTGGGCAAAAAGCCGCCCCAAAAACCCGCTCAAGATGAGAATCCCCTTGTCATGGGTGCGACCGCTCAGCTCGACCTCACGTTCGATGCTGACCACCCCCGGTGTTCCCAGATAGACCTCGGCGGTGATCCGGTTGGGGCGTCCGAAGGACAGGTCACCCATCTGGTAGACGGCAAGAGCGTTGACCTGTCCTACCGACTCTCCTTCCACGTCCAACAAAATGGTGTCGTCCATGAGGGACTCTCTTAGCTTCTCC
This sequence comes from Desulfobacterales bacterium, assembly GCA_050122915.1. GTDB lineage: Bacteria > Desulfobacterota > Desulfobacteria > Desulfobacterales > UBA5852 > CALNZV01. Next base: position 4,021 of record JASFIA010000283.1, read on the forward strand.
TCATAGAGGTTGTAGCGGAATCGGCGCTCGCGGACGGCTCTTTTGACGTGTTTTCCCGAAACCCGCCTGGCGTTGGCTGCCCTGGCCCAATGATCCGCCTCCTTGAGAAAGCCGATGATGGTCCCGAACCGGAGGCTCAACTTTTTCTGGTGAGCCACGAGACGCTCGCCAAGCTCCACCATGGCTGCGACGGCGTTCGGGCTGAAGGGCAGAAGTCCTTCCTCCCCGCAGACCCTGGCAATGAAGCGGGCGTAAAGCTCGGCCGTTTCCGGTGTATGGATCACCTCCCAGTCGAAATCGGCTCGGACCTTGAAGAGTTTGTCGAATTTGGAGTCGTTGTTTTGGAGCAGTTCGAACAGAGGGTAGGTGCCCAGTAAAATGACCTTGACCTGGAGAGGGATGGGCTCGGGTCTCAGAGAGGAGGTGCCGAAACCGACATCGGGCATCACGTCTTCGATCGAAAGCTTGCGGGTCTGGAGAGACCGCTTTAAAGCATCCCAGACGTATGGGTTG
>JASFIA010000284.1:0-4530 GCA_050122915.1 Desulfobacterales bacterium
TGTTCATGGTCACTCAATAGCAGTCGGTTTGGGGTGCGTCAAGCGATCCGGAACCACAGACAATCGCATCAAGAGGCGACGAAACCATGGATGAACTCCCGCAGGCCTTCGGAGACCGCATGGCATCTTGAATGCCGTTTTGATCCTCAGCGTTGAACTGGTCCTCGCCATCATATCCGGCTTTTGACCGCCTATGAACAGCACCAAACACCTTATCATATCCATTTTGCTTGCTGCCGCGATCATGATGATTGGCACCGTCGGGTATATGCTGATCGAAGGGTGGGATTTCATCGACGCGCTCTATATGACCGTCATCACCATTTCGACAGTCGGCTACGGCGAAGTGCGAACCGTCGATTTCCCCGGCCGTCTGTTCACCATTTTTCTCGTTCTGATCGGCGTCGGTTTCACCTTATACGTCGCGGGGGCCGTGGTGCAGTTCATGGTTGAGGGACGGATGCGGGTCATTCTGGGGAGGAGAAGATTGAACCGGAAAATCGATAAACTTAAAAATCACTACATCGTGTGCGGCTATGGAAGAATCGGTCGGGTGTTGTGCAACCGATTGAGAACGCGGATCTCCGATCTGGTTGTCGTGGATGCGAATCCGGATATGATACCGGCCATGGAGGCGGACGGGGTATTGTACATTTCGGGAGATGCATCAGATGAGCAGGTTCTGACGAAAGCGGGCATCCATAAGGCCAAGGGGCTAATTGCTGTGCTGGGTTCGGATACCGAGAACGTTTTTCTGGTATTGACTGCAAGACAACTCAATCCAGAGCTAATCATAACAGCTCGGTCGAGCCAGGAGGCATCCAAATCCAAGCTTTTTGCTGCAGGCGCAGATGCCGTCGAATCCCCTAACGAAATTGGGGCCCTCAGTATGGCACATCGCATCATGCGACCAACCGTCACCAGTTTCCTTGATTTTGCCTTCGCCCAGAAGCGCGAAGACATTCAAATGGAGGAAATTCCCGTCGGACCGGATTCTGAGATGGCCAACATCATGCTGAAAGATTCCGGGATTCGACAACGTTTCAACCTCATTTTGATTGCCATCAAAGAACCCGACGGCACGATGGTGTTTAACCCTTCCTTTGAATCCATTATCCGTCCGGGGGCAACCGTCATCGCTGTCGGAGAAGTCAACAATCTAAAGCAATTGGAGGCCATACTCAATCCATCCGGGGCCTGATCGCCCCCCGGAGATCGACCATCCTCCCCCCTCCTTGCTGTCGCCTCACCGGCGGCAATCAAATTTTGTATATGGTCCTTTTGTCGGTCACAATGATATCGATGTACTTGTCGTGGGATTCCATCGGCACTTGTCCGACAACCTGGAAATCAAAAGCAAGCGCCACTTTGCGGGTGGTGATAGGAAGATTGGGAATCAACCGATCGTAGTATCCTTCTCCGGATCCGATTCGCCCTCCTTTTTCATCGAGAACGACGCTGGGAATAATGGCGATGTCGATACAGTCGATCGGCACCCGTTTACATCGAGATGGATTGGGCTCGAGTATACCCCTCTGCCCTTTGACAAGGTCTTTGTCCGGATGATCGATTTTCATCAGCTTCATTTCATATTTGTTGGTGTCGAATGCGGGCAATACAATTATCTTCCCCATTTCATGACTTCGATCGATAATGCCCTTCGAGGGCACTTCCCCGACATTGTTGATGTAGAGCATCACAATTCTGGATTCCAGGAAATTGGCAAATTCAAATAGCCGCTCTTCCACCTCGTGGGTCAGTTGGAGGCGTTCTTCCTCTTCAAGAGCCTCCAGCTTCTCTAAGGTGGCAACACGAAATTCCCGTTTGGCTTCCTGAATGTCATCCATTTTACAACCTTTCGACTGGCTCGTTGTCACTCTGTCGGAACGTCCATCGCCGCTTGCGCTTCAAAGCACCATTTATTGACTAAAGCAATGGCAGGTGATAGGTATCTTCACCTCATTTTCGATGTACCTGTATCGCAACATACCGATATAGGAGCACAAATTTTTGTGAGTATAGGTATTAAAATGCTTGAAATCAAGTTTGTTAGGCAAAATTTATCGCTCGTACAACGTGCGCTTCACAATCGTGGAGACGCCGCTGATTTGACGTCTCTCGTGGATTTGGATGATCATCGAAAGGCCCTGCTCCTGGAGTCTGAAGACCTGCGTCATCAGAGAAATGTGGTCTCCGACCAAATTGCTGAATTGAAAAAGAACGGGGAGAATGCGGATCCAATTGTCGCACGAATGCGAGACGTTTCGACGCGGGTGAAGGAACTCAACTCAGAGCTCTCTGCAACCCAAAGCCAAATTGACGGGTTGTTGTTAACCATTCCGAATATTCCCCATGAATCAGTCCCTGTCGGGGAGGACGAAAAGGACAACACCGTGGTCCGAACCGTCGGGAATCCACCCGCCTTTCCGTTTCCGGCGGCTGCCCACTGGGACCTCGGCGAAGCGCTTGGCATTTTAGATTTTAAAAGGGCGGCAAGAATTACGGGGGCGCGGTTTCCTTTATATTTCGGGAAGGGTGCCCAGCTGGAAAGGGCGCTGATCAACTTTATGCTTGATATGCATGGTCGTCAGCACGGCTACACTGAGGTCTTGCCGCCTTTTATGGTCAACCGCAGCAGCATGACTCACACCGGCCAACTGCCAAAATTTGAAGAAGATCTGTTCAAAATTGAAGGCCTGGATTACTTTCTTATTCCAACAGCCGAGGTTCCCGTAACCAATATTCACCACGATGAGATCCTCGATGAAGACCAGCTGCCCTTGTATTACACGGCCTACACGCCCTGTTTTCGATCAGAAGCCGGATCCCACGGCAAAGACACAAGAGGTCTCATCCGCCAGCACCAGTTCAACAAGGTGGAGTTGGTGAAATTCGTCCATCCGGAGCACTCATACGATGAGCTTGAGGGCCTGCTCGACAATGCGGAAGTGATCCTTAAAACCCTTGATCTACCTTATCGAGTCGTCACCCTGTGCACGGGAGATCTTGGTTTTTCATCAGCCAAAACCTACGATATCGAGGTGTGGATGCCGTCACAGGGCGTTTATCGAGAGATTTCCTCTTGCAGCAACTTCGAAGCCTTTCAGGCCCGTCGAGGAAACATCCGATTCCGTCAAAAGGGAAAAAAGGGAACGGCATTCGTCCATACACTCAACGGTTCCGGACTTGCCGTAGGGCGGACCGTTGCCGCTATTCTGGAAAACCATCAACAAGCTGATGGATCTATTAAGATACCAGCAGCCCTTCGGCCCTACTTGGGCGGTCTGGACGTGATGGAGCAATGAGGCCTGATCTTTTCCCCGAGGATGTAAAACCCCATCTGCTACCGACGGCCGACGGAGAGCTTCTGTACCGGTGTCTCGGTTGTGAGAATGAATTCGACATTTCACGACTGCTCTACACTTGCCCGGCGTGCGGACAGGTCTTGATGATCCATCATCGACACCTTGACCGTCTCAAATCCATTCCGGGCGACATGTGGCATCGCATTTTCGATTACCGAAAAATGCTGACCAACCCCGCCTTGAAGGGGATATACCGCTACCATGAGTTCATAGGCCCCATGATCCCTCTCGATCATATCCTATACCTTGGTGAAGGGCATACCCCTGTCGTCGAAGCCAACGACAACCTGCAAACCCTTGCAGAAGTCCGTTTCTTTTTTAAAAACGACGGCCAGAACCCCAGTGCTTCCTTTAAAGACCGCGGCATGGCCAGTGCATTCTCTTACCTGAACCACTTGCTGAAATCCGGCGTGCTCGAAGACATTCTGGCAATATGCGCATCGACCGGGGATACATCTGCCGCTGCGGCTTTGTATGCGGCCTATCTGAGTCCAAAAATCAAATCCGCGGTATTGCTGCCGCACGGAAAGGTAACCCCGCAACAACTGGCCCAACCTCTGGGAAGCGGTGCAAGGGTATTCGAAATTCCAGGAGTGTTTGACGATTGTATGAAAATCGTTGAGCATCTTTCAGAACGGTTCAACGTGGCCCTTCTCAATTCAAAAAATGCGTGGAGGATTTTAGGACAGGAATCGTACTCTTATGAAATCGCACAGGATTTTGAGTATGGGCTGGCCGACAAGGTGATTGTCCTCCCCATCGGCAATGCAGGAAACATAACGGCTGTTCTCAACGGGTTTCTCAAATTCTACGAGGTGGGCATTATCGACGGGCTGCCTAAAATCATTGGGGTTCAATCGGATCATGCCAACCCGGTGTTTCGATTCTACAGTCGTCCAAAGGATACGCGGGGAGCGTTTGCTCCTGTCACCGTCAAACCCAGCGTTGCCCAGGCGGCGATGATCGGAAACCCCGTATCCATTCCGCGGGTTATACAGCTCGTTGACCGATACGACACGATTGCGGGGGAACAGCGGGTTTTCTTCGCCAGCGTGTCCGAGCAGGAGATCATGGATTGGGAACTGGTTGCCAACAAGAACGGCCATGTGGTCTGCACCCATGGAGGTGAATGCCTCGCCGGGCTCATAGCCGCCAAGAAGCAGGG
>JASFIA010000285.1:0-4525 GCA_050122915.1 Desulfobacterales bacterium
ACAAAACCCAACCCATGGTCAAGGCGAGGTATCTGGCATTCAGGGCGGACGACTACCGGTCCGGCATTGCCGTCAGCAAGGAGGAGGTCGAGGAATACTACGAGGAAAACCTGGATGCCTTCAAAAAGCCCGAATCCGTTCAGGCCCGCCACATCCTACTCAAGGTTGAGGAGGATGCAGACGAATCGACAGTGGCTTCGGTTCGACAAAAGGCCGATGATATTTACCGCATGGTGATCGATGGGCAGGATTTTGCGGAGTTGGCCAAAACCTATTCCGACGGTCCAACCCGTGACACCGGTGGCTTTTTGGGCACCTTCGAGCGGGGGACAATGGTCGAGCCTTTCGAGGAGAAAGCCTTTTCGATGTCGTCCGGGGACGTCAGCGAACCGGTTCGCACCGATTTCGGCTGGCACATCATCAAGGTGGAAGAAAAACACCCCGAGACCACCCTTTCCGTCGAGGATGCCGATGCCCAGATAAGGGGCATCCTGTCGGACAGCAAGGCGAAACTTGCCGCCCAGGAGGATGCCTTCGCCGCCTATGATGCGACATACGGCAGCGATGATTTCTCCGAGATCGCATCATCCATTGGCAAACCGCTTCAGGAGACGGATTTCTTCGACCGGACTGGACCTTCCGGCATCACTGATGCCGACCGCTTCGCCGCCATCGCCTTTGATTTGGGGGATGGGGGATACAGCGAGGTGGAGGAGTTCTCCGACGGTTACTACCTGCTCCAATTGATGGAAAAAAAGCCGCCGGAAGTGCTGCCGTTAGATACCGTTCGTGACCGGGTCGCCCAAGACGTACTTGCGCGCAAGAAAGTGGAAAAAGCCGAAAGCGAGGCGCGACGCTACCTGGAGATGATTACGTCCGGTAAAACCCTCAGCGAAGCAGCGTCGGCGGCGGGGAAGAACGTTATCGAAACAGGGTTTTTCGGACGAGGAAACCCCATTCCCGCCATCGGATCGGAACCGGCTTTCAGCGAGGCGGCCTTTGGTCTTTCCGAGAGCGACCCATCTTTCGGGGACATCGTTCAGGGGCAGAGTAACATCTACTTGATCCGGCTAAAAGATCGCCGAAAGCCCGAGGCTGCTGCTTTCGAATCCGATGCCGAGGACGTTAAACGACAGCTTCTCAATCGGAAGCAAGCCTCGGTTTTCCGGTCCTGGATCGAAGGGGCGCGGCAGCGCAGCGATATCGTTATCGAGGCGGCTTTCCAGGAATAGGGGCGCCCGACCGGGGATACCAGGCGGTTCTCATCCAATTGGAGATCGCTATGAAAAAGAAAAAAAAAGCGATAATTGAATCCGATAAATCAGTGACAACCAAAAAATGCCCGTATTGCTACACCTATCTGAAAGTCGAAGCCGACCGCTGCGATTCCTGCGGAAAACGAATCGGTGAGGTCGATTCGGTTGGCTGGGCCAAAAAGCCGTTTGACGCTGCCGGCTACCTTCTTGCCGTAGCCGCCTGCGGGGGGCTGGTCTGGTTTGTGTGGTGGGCGTTTCTAAAGTAGCCTCATAGAGGAGGAATCGGCCGAGGCCATTCTTGCCCAACGCTTCCGCATTTCGACGAATTCGACAGATCGCCCCCGCTCGATATCAGCCGAGGACACTACCAGAGATCCCCCGACCGCCGCTCAAGCAGTGACTCAGATATCTCCTCAATAAACCGGGACGGCCTGCTGAGGTAAGTGCCCGTGGTTCGATCGTAAAACTGCCCGGGACACAAAAAGAAAAGATTGGTCCTCGCACGGGTGGCCGCAACATACATCAGCCGAAGTTCTTCATCGAGTTGTTCTTGGGTTTCCATGGCGTACTGGGACGGAAACCGGCCATCCATTGCCCATAAAATCATTACCGTATGCCATTCAAGGCCTTTGGCCGAATGCACGGTGGACAGCACCAGGCGGTCCTCGTCGCGAGGGGTTGCCGCGAGGGAGTCCTCATATCTGGAGGTAGGCGGTTCGATGGCCATGTCGGCCAAAAAGGCCTCCAGACTAGCGTATCGTTCCAGAAGAAGAATCAACTGTTCAAGGTCTTTTTGCCGCTTCGGATAGTCGTCATGGCGGTCTTTGAGGATGGGAAGATAGTAATCGAGCATGGTTTCACCCACATCAATCGGCGCCATCCCCGGGTAATCGATGCCAGCCAGGAGATCTTTCAGCCGCTGCAGTCCGGGGGAGGGCCGCTTGCCGATGTCCGCCGACAGCAATCCTTTGTGGCCGCTACCCTGAGCGCTGACGGCCTCGAAAATCCGCTGGGCGCTTTTGGGGCCGATCTTGTCGATCAACAGCAGCGCACGGTACCAGGCCAGTTTGTCACCGGGAGTCAGTAGAAGCCTCATGTGGGCGATCACGTCCTTGATGTGGGCCGATTCAGTAAATTTGAAGCCCCCGTACTTCACGAACGGAATACCCTCCTTTGCCAGCTCCACCTCCAAGTCGAAGGAGTGAAATCCGGCCCTGAACAGCACCGCAATGTCACTCAACGATACGCCTCGCCCCGTCATTTCGAAGACCTTGTCGACGACGAATCGAGACTGGCTGTTTTCCGATCCGGCATGAAGCAGTGTCGGCTGCGGACCGGAGGCGCGTTTTGAAAATAATTTTTTAGGAAATTTTTCAGTCACCTGGTCGATGATGGCATTGGTAACGGAGAGGATGGGAAGGGTGCTGCGGTAATTTTCTTCAAGCTTGATGATGCGGGTACCCGGGAAGAACCGCGGGAAATCCATGATATTTCGGAAATTCGCCCCCCTGAATGAATAGATGCTCTGGGAATCGTCGCCCACAACCATCACATTTCTATGCGGTCCGGTGACGGACAGGACGATATCGGCCTGAACGCGGTTGGTGTCCTGGTATTCATCGACCATGATATGCTGGTAGCGAAGATGGAGAGCGTTTCGAACCTCCTCGTCGCCGTCGAGCAGCGTCTTCAGATTGATCAGCAGATCGTCGTAGTCCATGAACCGCTGTTCTCTCTTGGCCACGGTGTAGGCATCGAACACTTCCTGTATGGGTTCGGACAAGTGGCGGAAATGAGGATAGTCTACCAGAAGGGTTTCTTCGAGCGATTGGGACTTGTTGGCGCTCTTGCTGAAAATATCCACGAGGGTTTTCTTCTTGGGGAACGTCCCGAAAGCCGGCCTGGTGTTGGCCTCTTTTACGACCATCCCCACCAAATTTTCGGCATCGGAGCGATCGATGATGATGAAGGAGCGATCCCATCCGATCCGATGACCCTGCTGTCTCAATATCAGATTTGCAAAAGCGTGAAAGGTGCCTCCGGCGATTTGGCGGCATCGGGCATCCAACAGCGCCGATGCCCTCCGGAGCATCTCCTCCGAAGCTTTTCGTGTGAATGTAAGAAGGAGAATCGCTTGGGGCGGTGTGCCGGTTTCAACCAGGCGTGCGGCCCGGTAGGTGAGGGTGCGCGTCTTTCCGCTTCCCGCTCCTGCGATCACAAGCAGCGGCCCATGGGCGTGGGTGACCGCCTCGAGTTGCTGGGCGTTAAGGTCTTTCTCGTAATCGATATGCATGATGGCCCTTCTGCTTTCTTCGCGGGTGTTTAAAGACCCGCCGTATCGGAAAAGTTTTGTCTTTAGCAGGCGTATAGGATGCCGAGGCCGACGTGGGCGGCGCCCACCAGCGATATATGTCTGCCGGCCTGCCTGTCAAGGGGTTCCGACATCCGGAGAATTCTACCTCCTGTGGAAACCGCCAGTCGGATGTCGATCCCTGAGGCTGTGTTCACTCCCTCGGCAACATCTCCAGTCCGGATTGCTTCTGTCATCGAGCGACCGTTTCTTCCTCCTTTCGAACGCCAATGATTATGGGAAACAGCAGCTGTTTCCCACATGGAAATGTCGTTTCTTGGGTAGAGGATATCCTCTACCTCGGATTTCTGAAAACCGCTGCCGAAAAATCTCCATTTTTTACTTCGATGCCGTTGACTTTCAATCTTTGGTGTATTAGCATCGCGTGAGTTTTGCTTACGACTTTAAGAAAAGGAGGTCATGGCAGATGAAGAAGCTACAGGATCAACTAAAGGCTGTTACCAAGGAACTTACCAAACTCTCCAAAAAAGTAGAAAAGCTTCAACAACAGATTTCCAAAGCGTCCACCACCAGTAAGAAAGCCCCGGCAAAGAAAAAAGCGGTGAAGGCGGCAAAGAAGAAGGCGACACCCAAGAAAAAGACTGCCTCCTCAAGCGCAGGCGCTGCCAAAAAAGCCACGGTGCTGGAAGCCGTGTATGACGTGGTGCGTCGCTCCAGAAACGGTGCCACGATCGCCAAACTGAAAGATAAAACCGGGCTGTCCCCCCGCCAGCTTTCCAACGCACTCTACAAGTTGTCAACCCGCGGCATGATCGAAGCCAAAGCCAGGGGCCTGTACATCAAAAAATAGCTGCCTTCTTGTGTAATCAGCCGTTGGCATCCTGAAAACCAACCGTTTCACGAGGGGTCGATCGGCCTGGAAGGTAGCCCTTTCAGGCCGAATTTGTTTCCACTGCCG
>JASFIA010000286.1:0-4516 GCA_050122915.1 Desulfobacterales bacterium
CCGAAGAAAACGCGTAATGATGGAACTGCATTCATGGCAACAACCGGGCAGGCGGAAAAACATATAACGGAAGAACAGAAGAATGTCCGAACTGGCAAGGTGATCCCGCTGTTTTCGAAAAACGACACAAATCCGTCACACCCCAATTAAAAAGGGCTACGGTGATGCACCGTAACCCTTTGAAATTTTTGGTAGCGGGGGCTGGATTCGAACCAACGACCTTCGGGTTATGAGCCCGACGAGCTACCAGACTGCTCCACCCCGCATCAACTTTAGAAACACTTTAATAATGCATTAACGAAGGGCTGTCAAGATGATTTGATTGGCTATGTGAGGGCTTCCACTACTTTCCTGAGGGTCGCCGCATCAGCGCCAGGGCCTGTTCTGATAAGGATCCGCTTGTTTCGACTGGAAAACCCGGAGACGATGTCGAGGGTGGATTTGGGACGTTTGAGCACCTTTGCCAGAAACTGGATGCACTGCCTGTTGGCCTCGCCGTCCACCGGTGGAGCCGTCAGCATCACCTTGACGGCCTCGCCGTGGCGGCCTGCGATTTTGTTCCTGGATGCCTTGGGCTGGACACGGACGTTCAGCACCAGCCCCTCCGGGTGATCCTCGAAAAGGCTCATGGCGATGACGGCCGCCTGCCGCCGTTTCGAATGGTTTCGATAATCCGATCCGACGAACACTCCCTGTCAATGGGCAGAAGAGCCAGCCGACCGCCGGTTTTTTCGACGATATTCCTCCCCACCACCTCCTCGGGTAGGTAGTTGTTTCCTTTAGCGAGAACGTCTGGGCGGATCCGCCCGATCAAATGCTCCAACTGGTCCGTCGAAAAAACGACCACGGCATCCACGCTGTCTAAAGCGCTCAGGATTCGGACCCGGGCCCTCTCGTTGATGACTGGGCGATCGGGTCCTTTCAGTTTTCTGACGGAGTCGTCATCGTCGATGGCGACGATGAGAAAATCCCCCTCGGCCCGGGCGGCCGAAAAGAGCTGGATGTGACCCGCGTGAAGGATATCGAAGCAGCCGTTGGTGAACACGATCCGGCGACCGGTTCGGCGGACTTCCCGGCAGAGAACCTCAAGGGTATCCGGTTTGTGTTCCTTTTTAAACGCGCTTCCGGTGCTGGTGATAAGCGCCGATTCCAGTTCACCGACAGTCAGGGTGGCCGTACCCACCTTGCCGATCACCACCCCGGCGGCGGCGTTGGCCATCTCCGTCGCCTCTTCCCAGGTGGCGCCCGCCGTCATGGCAAGCCCCATGACCGAGATCACGGTGTCCCCGGCACCGGAGACGTCGTAGACCTGCCGGGCCCGGGTGGCCACCCGATGCCGGGTCCCGTTCCGATGAAAGAGCACCATGCCGTCTTTCCCGCAGGTGATGAGAAGGCGTTCCGAGGCCGTCATGGCCATCAACTGCCTGGCGGCTTCGACCAACGTGTCCTCATCCAGGATGACCACGCCGGAGGCCAGGCTGGCCTCCTTGCGGTTGGGGGTGATGAGGCTGGCCCCGGTGTACTTTTCGAAATCGATCCCTTTCGGGTCCACGATGACGGGCTTTCCGGCCGCCCGTCCGGCGTCGATAAGTCGCCTCAATAGCGAGGGGGTCATAAGCCCCTTGTCGTAGTCGGAGATGAGGAGGGCATCCACCTCTGTCATCTTTTCTTCCGCCGCCCTGCCCAGTTTGTCCAGAGTGGCCTCGGAGATGTGGCGGCGGGTCTCCCGATCGATTCGAATCACGTGCTGGTTGGAGGCGATCACCCGCGTCTTCCGCGTGGTTCTCCGGCCGGGCTCGGGGATGACAGCCCTGGCATCGATGCCATGGGCCTTGAAAAGATCAAGCAGCCGTCTTCCGTCGTCCGCCGTACCGATGACCCCTGCGATGGACACCTTCGCCCCCAGGGCCGAAAGGTTGCTGGCAACGTTTCCGGCGCCGCCGAGGACGAATTCCTCCGATTGGACCTCCACCACCTGCACCGGGGCTTCCGGTGAAATTCGATCCACCTCCCCCCAGAGGTATTCGTCGATCATGAGATCCCCTACCACCAGCAGCCGGCAGTCCTTGAACCGTGGAAGAAGAGAGATTATCGACGGGGTCATTGTCAGTCGGCCTCTGCCAGCAACTTGCTGATGCGGATCTTGAGCTCGTCGTAGCGGGTTTCCACCGGAAGATCCGGGCAATCAAGGGAAATGGCCTCGGGGGGGCGGAAAAGAATACCATGGTCGGCCGCCCGAATCATGGTGAGGTCGTTGTAGGAATCGCCCATGGCGATGACCGTGAAATTGAGGGCCTTCATGGCCTCCGCCACATGTCGCTTTCCATCGGTTTGACGGAGGTGATAATCCGTCACCCGGCCCGCACCGTCGACGGACAGATAATTGCAAAAAAGGGTGGGGCGATTGAGTTTTGCCATCAGGGGGTCGGCAAATTCGACAAACGTGTCCGAGACCACGATGAGCTGGGTTACGGATCTGAGCCAGTCCAGGAACGCGCCGGCGCCCTCCAGGGGCTCCATGGTGGCGATCACGTCCTGGATGTCCTTCAGCCGCAGGCCGTTGGCGTCGAGGATGGACAGTCGCTTTTTCATCAGAACATTGTAGTCGGAAATGTCCCGGGTGGTAAGCCTGAGCTCGTCGATGCCGGTCTTTTCGGCGACGTTGATCCAGATTTCTGGGACAAAAACACCTTCGAGGTCGGAGCAGACGATATGCATGGGGAATCCTGTCGGTTCTCGGAAACGGGTTCACCCTTGCTGCCGGCGGCTGAGCGCCGGATTCGGCATGGTGGCAACCCCCTGTCGGTTGCGGTCGCTTTTCCCCTGTCTTCCGATACGGTTGGTTTTTGGGAGCGATACTCCTCGTTGTTTCAGTTCAGCGGACCACGATGGGGCGTCCTCACGGGGTGTCGGCATGAGGGCCGTCATCGGCCCGGCCGAGAGGGTCTCTGCGGTCGATTTCCGGCTGGTGCCGGGTTTCACGGTCAACGGAGACCCCCGGGGGCGTCAATCGTTGCTTTCGTCCTCGACCCGAATCAGCACCGGCCGCTCCGCCACCACATCCATGTCGGTAATGGCGTTCAAGGCTTTCTGCATGTCCGCCTCCCGGGCCCGATGGGTCATCATGACGATGGGGACCGGCCCGCGGGTCTTCCGCCCCTTCTGGTGGACCGATTGGATGCTGATGCCCGATTCGCCGAGAATGCCCGATATCCGGGAGAGAACCCCCGGGCGGTCCAGCACGTGAATCCTGAGATAGTAATGGGTGGTGATCTCGTCCATCGGGAGGATCCGCAGAGGGACACGGCTTTCGGGTTGAAACGAGAGCAGAGGTACCCGACCGGTGTCACAGCCTATCATGCGATTTCTGGTGATGTCCACAATGTCGCTAACCACGGCGCTGGCGGTGGGCATCATCCCGGCCCCGTGGCCGTAAAGCATGACGTCCCCCACGGCGTCCCCGGTGATGGTCAGCGCGTTGATGGAACCGCTGACCTTGGACAGGAGGTTTTCCTCGTCGATCATGGTGGGGTGAACCCGGGCTTCCACACCGCCGTCGACCGCCTTGCAGATGGCCAGAAGCTTTATCCTGAAGCCGAACTGCCGGGCGTAGTCGATGTCCATGGGGGTGATGTGGGTGATCCCCTCGATGAAGAGGTCTTCGAAGGCCACCGGGGTGCCGAAGGCCAGCTGGGTGATGATGGCCAGCTTGTGGGCGGTGTCGAACCCCTCCACGTCCAGGGTGGGGTCGGCCTCGGCGAAACCGAGCGCCTGGGCCATTTTCAGGGCGTCCTCGAAGCTGATGCCTTCATCGGTGATCCGGGTGAGGATGTAGTTGCAAGTGCCGTTCAATATGCCGGTGGCCGATTCGATGCGGTTTCCTGCCAGAGACTCCCTGAGGGTCTTGATCACCGGCATGCAGCCCCCGACGCTCGCCTCGTAGGCGAGGTCCACTCCCGCCGCCGCCGCCGCCTCGAACACCTCGGCCCCGTGTTTGGCCAGGAGCGCCTTGTTGGCGGTCACCACATGCTTGCCGTTCCTGATGGCCTCCAACATGAGGGTTTTGGCGATGCCTTCGCCCCCGATCATTTCGACCACGATGTGAATGTCCGGGTCCGACACGACCTGGGCCCCGTCGTCGATGAAGACCCCTTCCGGAAAGGCGACGCCACGATCGGTCTCGGTATCGATGTCCGCCACCCGTCGGAGGGTGAGATCAGCACCGACCCGTCGCTTCAGTATATCCGCATTATCGATGAGGATTCGGGCCACGCCCGTTCCCACCGTTCCACACCCCAGAAGCCCGATATTCACGGATGTCATGTCTCCAGCCCTTTCGGTCCGTTAAAGCGAAAAAGTAGAAGGGTTTTCCAACAACGGCGGAGGATCTGTCAACCGCTAATTGACTCCCGCCGAAAATGGCAACAGCCGGCGGCACGGGGGGCATGATCGCCGGTTGCCTTCCCTGCTCTGGACGCGGGTTCGGTCCGTCCGGCCTCCGAGGGCTACCGCATGA
>JASFIA010000287.1:0-4494 GCA_050122915.1 Desulfobacterales bacterium
AAGACCCCGCCCCTGTGTCCGGCACTCTTCGACGTAGGGCCTGAGGTCGGATTCGATAAGCGTCGGCGCCACGGTTGGGGGTGGGGCGAAGAAGACGATGTCGGGCCGGGTGCATCTGAGGGCATCCAGATTGCCGTGAAGTTGGACCGGAATGCCGAAGACCGCCTGCTTTCTATGGATATCGGGGGCATCGGCTGTGGTGGCCACGGCCCGTTGATCGAGGTCGCCGCCGCCTAAAGCGCCCTCGATGCAGTGCCAGATGACTTCCATGAGATTGCCGAGACCGATGATGGTGAAGCGAACGCTGTTGTCCGGTTTCATAAGCGGTCTCCATGGATTGGGGAAAAGGGAGGCCACCCCCTATTGCGAACTGGTCATTTCACCGAAACCCCCCGGTCCCGATCGATAAACTGCCGATGCCGCCAGGGGCCGTGAGAAGAGAAGGGCCCGGCATTCAAATCCTCTGTCCCTGTAGAAGCGGTGGGCGGACTCCCGGTGCGGCGCCGAGTCCAGCTCCAGATATCGGCACCCCCGTTCCGAGGCCTCCTCGGCCAATCGGTCCAGAAGCCGACTGCCGATGCCGGCGCCCCGGTGGCTTTCGTCCACCACCAGCTCATCGATAAAGGCTATGGGGCCCGCGTTCCAGAGGCAGGTCCGCACCGTCATAGAGGCGAACCCCGCCACCGCTCTGCCCCTGAGGGCCGACACATAGACCTGGTCCGGTGAGGCCAGGGCGGTTTCGAAAATCGGTTTCAGCATTCCAGAATCCCAGGAGCTTCCGGGCATCAGTTGCCGGATCAAATTCGCCACCGCTTCGAAATCCTCCGGTGCCGTCGACCGTATGATCATGGCACTCCCCCTTCTCGATTCGTTGTCCGCCCATCCTGTGGGGCCTCCGAAGAAACGGACTGACTCAACCATACGCCCCCGATCACGGCTGCTGCAGCCATGAGCTGAAACCGGTTGAGGGATTCACCCAGAAGGCCCCAGCCCAGAATAACGGCCACCACGGGAACGAGATTGATAAAGGCCGAAGCCTTTGCCGCCGACAGTCGGCTCATGGCCCAATTATACATGCCGAAAGCGCCCGGTGAAACACAGCCG
Organism: Desulfobacterales bacterium; assembly: GCA_050122915.1. Lineage (GTDB taxonomy): Bacteria > Desulfobacterota > Desulfobacteria > Desulfobacterales > UBA5852 > CALNZV01. Next base: position 1,105 of record JASFIA010000287.1, read on the forward strand.
CCGAGAAAGAGAATGGACAGGACCAGCGGCCAGGGCAGAGTGATGCCGCCGCTTTCAAAGAAGATCCGCAATCCAGGCAGAAAGAAGACGGACCCGGCCGCCACCTGCATGGCCGTCAGCGTCCAAGGATTGCAGCGGCTGGTAAGCTGCTTCACAAGCACCATGTTGGCGGCGGCGCATGCCATCGCGGCAACCTCCATGGCGTTCCCCAACAGAGGATTTTCCCCGCTCCCTCCGGGGTCGGCCCCCATGGTCAGAAGCTCCACGCCGGCAGCGGATGCCGACGGCCCGACACGCATGGTTCCGGTGAGTCTTTCCCTGAGAAAAAACCATGACGCCACTGCCACCATCAGAGGCACACAGGCGGAAATCACCCCCGCCTGGGAGGCGGTCATGGACGTGGTTGGGGAACACATGGCGACTGTTTCGAACCCGCCAGATCTCGATGCTGGGAAATTCCGATTGCCGCCAGTAGGTCACGTTTCCGATGGTTTTCATGGTGTTTCATCGATCCTGAAGACGGTATGTTTCCTGTATCAATATGGGAAGCCAAGGATCAAGTATTGAAAAAAATTGCGCTGTCGTGCCATAGAGACCCGGTGAAGACCGTGGGGTCTGGGTACACGAAAATCGAGCGTCCAGTGAGCAGGGAATCATCGATGACCGTCATTGTCCTGAAAGCCGCCGGCCTGTGGCTGATCCTGCCCCTTGCGGGTATTCTGAACGGCATCGTCCGGGAGACGGTGCTGACGCCCATTTTGGGGTCCCGACTGGCCCTGCCGGCAAGCGGACTGAGTCTTTCGCTTCTCGTCATTTGCGTCGCCGTCGCCGTCATTCCCTGGCTTGGGGCCCAGAGAAGCGACGCCTACTGGGTGGCGGGCGGCCTCTGGGCCCTTCTCACGGTTGCCTTCGAGATTTGCTTCGGCCGCTGGGGCGCGGGCAGGTCCTGGTCGGAACTCATCCGGGTCTTCGACGTTCGAACCGGCGACTTGATGGTTTTGGTGGTGGCGGCCACTGCCCTCTCACCCTATCTGGCCGCCCGAATCCGGGGCGTGGTGTGAAATGACGACGACGATATGAGCCTTTCCGCAACGAGCTTGGCCGACATCCTTCGCCTGAGGCGGGAACTCCACCGGCATCCGGAGCGATCCGGCTGCGAGGAGAAAACGGCCCACCGGATTGAATCGTTTATCAAAACCCAGAGCCCCGACGATCTTCTGACCGGGTTGGGCGGATTCGGTATCGCTGCCGTCTTCGACAGCGGAACGGTGGGGCCGAGCGTACTTCTGAGGGCCGAACTGGATGCGGTCCCCATCCAGGAAGCCGGGGAGCGGCCCCACAGGTCAACGGTGACGTCCATCTCCCATGCCTGCGGCCACGACGGCCACATGGCCATTCTGTGCGCATTGGCAGCCCAGCTTGCCCGATGCCGCCCCGTCAAAGGGCGGGTGGTGCTCCTTTTCCAGCCCGCGGAGGAAACCGGTGCCGGTGCCGCAAAGGTTTTGTCGGATCCCCGTTTCAGAGCCATTGCCCCCGATCATGCGTTCGCTCTCCACAACCTGCCGGGATTTCCCGAAGGCACCGTGGTCATCCGGGCCGGCCAATTTTGCCCTGCGTCCATGGGCATCGTTGTCAGACTTCAGGGGAAAGCCGCCCATGCGGCCCAGCCCGAGACGGGACGGAGCCCCGCCCTTTCCATGTGCCGGATCGTCGAGGGGCTGACAGAGATAGGGCGGAACCCGGATGCTCCGGGGTCCCTTCCCCTGGCCACGGTGGTTCACGCCCGTCTGGGAGAGCCAGGGGCCTTTGGCATGGCCCCCGGTTCGGCCGTGGTAATGGCCACCCTGCGCAGCGAAACCGACAGGGGGCTATCCGATGTGGTGAACAGAGGCATCGGAATGGCCGAATCCGCTGCAGCGGAGGCCCGTGTGGCACTGGAGATTGAACGCCGGGATCCCTTTCCCGCTACCGTCAATACGGAAATGGAGACGGCTGTCGTTGCCGCCGCTGCCGCCGCTGGCGGTCTGCCCATCCACCGTTTGGCCCATCCGCTCCCCTGGTCGGAGGATTTCGGGCGATTTACCGGTCGGTTCGGAGGCGTGCTGTTCGGGCTGGGCGCCGGTCGGGCCATTGCCGACCTCCACCACCCGGACTACGATTTTCCGGATTCATTGATTCCCAGGGGATCCGCCCTTTTTCAATCCATACTTGACCAGCTATTGGACTGACTGGGAGGGTGGTGCCGCCCATCCTCAGGCCGCCATAAGACAGGAGTCTAATGACCGACACTCTCGATATCGCAGACTGGACGGAACCCGAAGCCATCGTCGTTCTTGGGGTTCCCTTCGACCGGCATTCCTCTTTTCTTCCAGGAGCGGCCAAGGCTCCCGGCGAGATCCGTAAGGCGCTGTCAAGCCCCCACACCACTCTCTGCACGGAGGATGGCATGGACCTGGCTGCAGAGACAAGATGGGGGGACGGGGGAGATATCTGTTTGAGGGACCCGGAGGGGGCCGTCAAGGACATCGAGGTCTCTGTTGCGGGTCACCTCGACCGGGGGCGGCGGATCATCGCCCTGGGCGGGGATCACGCCATCACCTTCCCGATCGTCAGCGCCTACGCCCGTCATTTTCCGGCCATCGGCATCCTTCATCTCGACGCCCATCCGGATCTCTATGACGTGCTTGACGGCGACCGGCATTCCCACGCCTGCCCATTCGCCCGGATCATGGAGGCCGGCATGGCCGGCCGGCTGGTCCAGGTGGGGATTCGCAGCCGCACGCCCCATCAGAGGAATCAGGCGATGCGCTTCGGTGTCGAGACAATCGAAATGAGGGACTTTTCCCCAGACATTCCTCTAATCTTCGACGGACCGGTCTATCTGTCCATAGACTTGGACTGCCTGGATCCCGCCTTCGCGCCCGGCGTCTCACACCACGAGCCCGGCGGGATGTCCACGCGGGATGTCGTTCGCATCATTCATGGACTGGAGGGGCGTGTTGTGGGCGCGGATATCGTCGAGTTCAACCCGGACCGAGACATTCATGGCATGACCGCCGCCGTAGCCGCCAAGCTGCTGAAGGAACTCTTGGCCCGGATGCTTTCGGACCGATAAACGGAAGCGCTGCCGGTACGCGACCTGGTTCCGATTTCCCACATTCACGTCGCCCCCATGCGTGATCGCCGACCCGACTCAACCGCCGCCGGCCATCCACGAGGCCCCATGGATCACCAAGGCGTACCGGGCGCCTTTCCCTATAGCCACCCAAAGCGTGAACGGGACGGGAGGGATGCGGACGACCCCGGCGACCAGGGTGAGGGGGTCCCCGATGACAGGCAGCCATGCGAGGACGAGCAGGGGGCTCCCCCATCGTCTGATCAGACCCTCGG
>JASFIA010000288.1:0-4486 GCA_050122915.1 Desulfobacterales bacterium
TCGACACAGAGGATACTACACTCTGTGGAAACGGCACATGACAGCGTCCCGATCATGCCCACTGTGCCGATGACCCATCGCTTTCCCCGAAACAGGTGATCGCTATGACTGAAAAGGACATCCCTGAGGACAGAGATGAAGGCCTGGAACTGGCGAAACGAATGGCCGAAGAGGAAGAGGGAATCGGCCGGCGGCCCAGGGGATCGGCCAAATGGGTGATTCCGACGATTTGCGTCACATGGAGCCTCTTTCAACTATCGATCGCCAGCTGGCTCATTCTTGATTCGACCTTTATTCGGGCCATCCATCTGGGGTTTGCCCTGTTGGTCGTCTACCTGAACTATCCGATGTTCAAAAAAACCCGGCTGGGCTTGAGGTTTCTGTCCGCCAAAGACCGCATCCCGATACCCGATTATTGCGTTGCATTAGTGGCGGCTTTTTCAGCGTTATACATTGCCATCGACTACGAAGGTATGTCGTTACGCTACGGCGATCCCATCCTTCGGGACCTGGTCATCGGGGCTGTCCTGGTCCTCCTTCTGCTCGAGGCGTCCCGGCGGGTGATCGGCCCGGCCCTGCCGGTGATTGCCGGCGCCTTCATCTTTTACGCCTTCGCCGGGCCCTACATGCCCGATTTGATTGCCTTCAAAGGCGTATCTCTCAACCGGTTCGTGGGCCAGATGACCATGAGCACCGAGGGCATCTACGGCATTCCCTTAGACGTGTCGGCGACCATCGTCTTTTTGTTCGTTCTCTTTGGCTCCATGCTGGACAAGGCCGGCGCCGGCCAGTATTTCATCCGGCTGGCCCTGAGCCTTCTGGGCGGCTTCAAGGGAGGCCCTGCGAAAGCGGCCATCATGGGCAGCGGGCTCACCGGACTGGTGTCGGGATCGAGCATCGCCAACATCGTCACCACCGGCACCTTCACGATTCCCTTGATGAAAAAGGTGGGCTATCCAGCTAAAAAGGCGGCCGCCGTGGAGGTGGCCGCCAGCACCGACGGCCAGCTGGCGCCTCCCATCATGGGCGCCGCGGCCTTTATCATCGCAGAATACGTCAACGTGCCCTACGTGGAGGTCATCAAGGCGGCCGCCATTCCGGCTTTCGCCTCCTATGCCGCCCTGTTCTACATCACCCACATCGAAGCATCTAAACTGGGCCTCCAGGGCATGCCCAGATCCGAGCTGCCGCCATTTTTCAAGACTTTTTTTTCAGGGCTTCACTATTTACTGCCCATTTTGATGCTGCTCTACGAACTGATCATCGTGCGCCACTCACCCGAGTTGGCGGCCTTCAACGCCATTTGGGTGATGGCCATCATCATGATCCTTCAGCGTCCGGTTAAAGCCTATATCAATAAGGATCCCATCGGGGCGGCCTTCAAACAGTCCATCGTCGACATATTCGGTGCCCTGGCAGGCGGGGGGCGCAATATGGTTTCGGTTGCCCTGGCCACGGCATCCGCAGGCATCATCGTCGGCGTGGTGGCCCTTGGCCTTGGACAGCTGATCACCGCCATCATCGACACCCTTTCCGGGGGTAATATCTACCTGATGCTGGTCATCACCGCTATCGCCAGCCTGGTCATCGGAATGGGCCTGCCCACAACGGCGACCTACATCGTCATGGCCTCTCTCACCGCGCCGGCCATCGTGGAAATCGGGGCATTCAACGATTTTATCGTGCCCCTCATGGCGGCCCATCTGTTCTGCTTCTACTTCGGGATCCTTGCCGACGATACGCCCCCGGTGGGTCTTGCCGCCTATGCGGCAGCGGCCATCGCCAAATCGCCGCCCATCCCCACAGGTATTCAGGGGTTCATGTATGACATCCGGACGGCCATCCTGCCCTTCATGTTTATCTTCAACACGGACCTCATCCTCCACGACATCTACTCCTGGCCCCAGGGGTTGCTGATCTTCGTCATGGCCTGCTTCGGCAATTTTGCTTTCGCTTCCGCGACCCAGGGATGGTTCGTGGCCAAAAACCGGATCTATGAGATTCCTTTGTTCCTAAGCGTCACCGTCTGTCTCATGCGTCCGGATCTGATCGCCAAGCTTATAGGACTCCCCCACGATCAGCGCTACTGGACCTACCCGATCGGTCTGGCAGTGTTCGGCATCCTCTACCTCATGCAGCGGCCGAGAACCCCCAGACCGGAGACTGCAGCGGCCTGATTCCGTCGGGAAAGGGAAGGGAGAGCACCCCATGGATAAAGCAAAACGGGTACTGGTGGCGCTGGCGTTTTCCACCTATGCCAAGGGGACCTTCGCTTTCGGCGCCGACTTGGCCAGGCGCATGGAGGCCGAGCTGATGGTGGCCAGCATCATCAACCAGCGAGATGTGGAGTCTGTCCGGACAATATCGGCCATGGGTTACGACGTGGACGGCGAGCACTATGTCGAGACGATCAGAAAGGATCGAGAGCGGATGCTGGCCGGGATCGCGGGGGCGGCGGGCGTTCCCATGGAGAACATTCGAGCCCTCTTCCGCGTCGGAAACCCCGTCGACGAATTGCTCAGGATCATCGTCGAAGAAGATGTCGATATCGTCGTCATGGGCCCGAAGGGGCGAACCGACCTGGAAACCGTGTTTGTGGGTTCGGTTGCGGAAAAGGTGTTCCGCCGTTCGCCGGCTACGGTGATTTCCTACAGAGACCCAGAGGTTTACCAGCGATTCAAAGCACTTATCGACCACGGTTGAGAACCGGCGTGACCACCTGCATGAACATCTGCCGAATGGGCGGTGGCATCTGAAGCCAATCATCCATCGGAAAGGAGAGCGTCATGCATCATTGCCGGTTCAAGATAGTGCTGATCGCCGTGCTCGCGGCGGTCATGGTCGTTGGGCGGGCGGCGACGGGTGAAGACCGGTTCGTGGACAACGGCGACGGAACGGTGACAGATCTTCATACGGAGTTGATGTGGGCCGCAACGGACAACCACGGCGATATCAATTGGCAGCAGGCCGTTCAGTGGACTCGATTTACCTTCTCCAACACCATTCCGGTCCATTACGACGGTTGGCGGCTGCCCACCATGGCAGAGCTGAAGAGCCTGTACCGCGGGGAGGACGATGCCTATGACGGCTACGAAACCGACTGTGGGCAGCGCGTCCTGATTACCCCTGCCATCCGACTCACCTGCGGGTGGATCTGGGCTGAAGACAATGCGTCCGTGACGGCCACGGTATTCAACTTTACCCGGGGGATCCATTACACCGAGCGAAAAGTTCACTCCCGGGCTCACCGGGTGCTACCGGTGCGGAACATTGACTGAGGACTGGTTCCAGAGGGAAGCGGCTTGAGCCCTGCCGTCCCGGCATTGTCATCCCATTCCTCCGCCCCTTGAATCGGGGCGCTTCTGCGTTATATTCCCCAAGGCATTTCTTCCCGACGAGGGCGCGCCGTTGAAGACGCCGTCGTACCGGCTGATGCTTCAGCCGGATTTCCATTCGAATCTAACGGTTTTTAAACCCATTATTCGTCGGCTGCAGCAACAGGCGCCAGCGCCGATTCAAAAGAGCTGCGATCTGCCCCGGCTTTCGTCTGACGACTGCTCAATAGGAGAATGACAGGAGACACCATGACCAAAGAGACCCGCACTTTTCAAACCGAAGTTCAGCAGCTGCTCAACCTGATCATCCATTCCCTGTACTCCAACAAGGAGATTTTTCTGAGGGAACTGATATCAAATGCGTCGGATGCCATGGACAAACTGCGTTTCAAAGCCCAGACCGATCCCGGTGTGATGGAAGAGGACACGGAACTGAAAATCCGGATCGTCAGGGACGGCATCAAGCGAACCCTCGAGATATCGGACAACGGCATCGGAATGACCTACGACGAGGTGGTCGAAAACATCGGAACGATTGCCAAAAGCGGCACCGCCGCTTTCCTTGAGGCCATGAGTGCGCTCAAGTCGGCGGAGACCGTCACGCCGGAGTTGATCGGTCAGTTCGGCGTTGGATTCTACAGCGCCTTCATCGTCGCCGAAAAGGTGTCGCTCATCACTCGGGCGTCCGGGGAGGCCGAGGGGGTGAAATGGGAAAGTGCGGGGGACGGCACCTACACCATCGAACGTGTGCCCAAAGACACCCGGGGGACTTCCGTTCTTCTTGCGCTGAAGCCCCAGGAGAAGGACGAGCCGGATTTCACCGACGAATGGACCCTGCGGCAAATCGTCAAGCAGCATTCCGATTTTGTGGCTTATCCCATTGTCATGGACGTGGAGACGACGGAGCCGCTCCCAGACAACGAGATCATCAAGGACAAGGACGGGAAGCCGATCGGGGAAACCACCCGACTGGTCGTCAAAGAGGAAACCCTGAATTCCATGAAGGCGATCTGGGCCAGGGACAAAAAGGACATTACAGAGGAGGAGTACAAGGAGTTCTACACCCACATCAGCCATGACTGGAATCCGCCCCTAAAGCATCTTCACATCAAACTCGAAGGGACGACGGAATACACGGCCCTCCTGTACGT
>JASFIA010000289.1:0-4470 GCA_050122915.1 Desulfobacterales bacterium
TGCCCGAGACCGCATGCATCGCCCCGCGGGCGCTGACAACCAGGGGCGACAGGGTGACGGTATCGCCGGTCGCATCGAGGCGGACCTTGTTGATAAAAATCCCCTCTGTCATTCCCCGAGGAACAGTGAGGCCTTCCCCTTCGATGTGTCCGGTTGCCCTGGAACGGTGGGGTGCGCTCAAATCGATCAGAACCTCCAGGGTGCCGCGCACCATCCCCCTTGGCACGGACCTGTTGATAGTCAAGCGGGCCAGAGATTCGCCGGAGAGAGTTCCGGAAAAAGTGGCGGCAAGTTCTTCATCCGTGTACCGAATCGAAAGTTCGGCCGCAGAGTCTTCATCTTCCACGACCAGCCGCCGAATGTCGATGGCGGAGGCGGTTTTTGATCCCTCCACGGTCAGCCGGGAATTACCCGGCGCCGTCAGTCTTCCCGAGAAAGAAACGGCATCGTCCCCGTCCCAGGAAATGGTCCCTTCCCGGATATCCGCCGGCGAGTCCGGTCGGAAGGCCTCTGGAAGCGATGCCAATTGGGACAGCCAACCCAGTGATCGGGTCTCGAAGTGGCCGGAAAACTGAAAGCGGCACGACGTCAAGCGTTCGCCCTGGGTGTGGAATTTCCCATCCAGACGGGCCTCGGCATCCAGAAACCGGAACGCGACATCGGAAAGAGAAATGGCGTCCCGCGTCCACAAGATCCCTCCCCCCCACTCGTGGACCTCCCACGGAAGCCTGTCACTTTTTAGATGGCCGTCGGCAATGGTCCCTTCCAGTTGGAACGGTTCCCCGAGAAGCGACAAAACTGGCCCTGCAGCCTGGACTCGGTTGACCGTCAACCGCCCGCCGGCATCGGCTTGGGGACCCAGCAACGTGCGTCCGGCCTGGAAATGGTTGAGGACCGTCATCAATTCTTCGATCTCTATGACGGCCTTCCCGTCGCCGATCGTCAGCAGATAGGGCGGCACGAGGCCAATGGCGGTGCTCAGACCCCAAAAGGCGGAGTCGCCGATGGTTCCGCTGACATCCGTCAACCCGACCGATCGATCGTCATAGTGGAATGTGCCGGTCTTGACGTGGATGGGAAGGGGAACTCTCGGGTATCGGGCGCGAACGTTGAAATCGGCGACGTCAACCGCCACCCGCATCCGGCCGGTTCGGTTGTCCAGAACCATCCTGCCCCGACCTCTGCCGTCGATTCGAGTGATGGACTCGAGCTCCCTGACAAAGACGGGGTCATCCACAAGCCCAATGAGAATCGGCGGAAGTTGCGCGAGATCGGCATCAACCCTAAGATCGAGAAAAAAGGGGACCCTGGCCGTGTTCAGATCCAACAGAAGCTTCCCATCCGATCCGGTCGAGCCGCCGAAGGCGCCCGTCAGCCCCCTCCCTTCAAGCACCCCGTCCCTGATGGAGACCCGGCCGTTGACCGCTGACAAATCCAGGTTCGGGCCAGGAGCAAAGATGCGCCCGTCGTCGAGTCGAGCCTCGAGAGTCATGGACCGGAAACGTGCCAGGTCAGCAAACCTAGAGCCGCTGACACCAAATGAGATGCCGGGGAGTCGTCCTCCTCGGACCACGTTGAATATGCCCTCCGCCACCGGATGGCCGTTCAAAAAAAAGAGGGTGGCGTTGCGAACCGCCTCAACGTCGAAACCCTCTCCATTCAGAGACAAGTCCCATTGGGGGGCTGTTTGAGCCATGCTCAAGCGGCCGGTCACGTGAATGCCTGGGGATTCGAACCGGAGGTCTCGAATACGGATGGCCGCGGCCCCCGGCTCCAGAAGAAGGTCTGCCGATAGACGGCCGGTCTTAAGCGATTGGGTCTTGGGTGGGCGATCAAAGCGCATATCATCGATGGCACACTCGATCTCCGCCCTGATTTCTTTGCCGGCCTCTCCCCCAAAAGTCGCTGCCAGTTGGCTGTTTCGGACATGTCTCAATTGAATTCCCGAATCCCTCGCCCATTTCTCCATCGGAGGCAGCGGTTTCAAATCGGTCAAACGAATACCGCCGGACAGCTTCTGGGTGTAGGCGTCAATGGAAAGTCTGATTTCCTGGTGTTCCCAATGGGTGGAATGGGATTGTAGACGAACGGCCAACCCCTCTTCGTCGTGGCTGAATCGCATATTGAGTTCGGATATTCGCAGTGGGTGGAGAGGGGTCTTCGGAAACCCTGCGGAACCGTCTTGGATGCGAATATCCATTCGGGGGATGCGGTCGATGGCCGGAAAGGAGAGGTTGACGAGCCGTTCCAGAAATTCCTCCCCGGCTGAGGAAGCCGGGTGCTCGTCTTCCGGCAGGCTTGGGGCCAGCAGTGGAAGAATACCGGGAGACAGGTCGATTTCGGGGCGGGTGATAACAACCGCTGAGATGCGCAAATCGCCCTTAAGCAGGGCCAGCACAGATGGGGTGACAGCGACGCGTCGGCATCTCCCCTTGATGACCCCGGAAATCACCGTCTCGAGGCCGTCGAACCATATGCTCGGTCTCGGGCGCCACTGGATTCCTGCCCGGTCAAACGACAGTTGCCCGCCTGTGGCGCTTTCAAAACGATTGGCAATGGTGGCGCGGGTCTCATCCGAGGCGAGCCAGCCGGTTGCGAGCCGCATCAGCCCCACGGCCAACAAAACGATTCCTGCCGAGACAAGCAAAAGGATCAATAGAAACCGCTTGTGTCGATCCTCCATCTTCATGGGAATCAAAGACCGCTGGAGTAAGTGATTGACTCAATGAAAGATACGATTACCCCTATATGGCATTTCATCATTGAATCACAAGAAAAGTCAAACAGCCGTCGTTCAGGATTTCGCGAACGCTTCAAGTGCAACGGACCGAGGGAGGCGTCACGATCCGTTGATCTCGCCCGACCACATCCCTGACGGCATCCGCCGGCAGACGATGACAAAGGGGGCAGAGCCTTAAAAATGGATGGTCAATGTCAGGCAAGCGGCCAGGTTTTGATTTTCCGGCCGTTCGCTGCAATGGGAATGCCGGCTGTTGAATGCTTCCGCCGTATCCAGTACCTCGAACTCGATGACATACGGCTGGTCTTGAGGGCCCAACAGGGATGCGGTGGCATCGTTGACGTCGGGTGTAAGGCGGGTGAAGGCGGGCAGAATGTGGGTGCGGTTGCCCCCCATGGTAGGGTGACCGAACGATGAGCACCCGGATATGATGACGGCGGCAGTGAGAATCAGACCGATGTCTTTGAACGTCCGCATGGGATGGCTCCTTTTGAGGAATTGACTTCCATATTCTGTGCCATGGGACGTGAATTAGGATAAATGCCATTGACTTAAATACGTTATGGTTATCTGTGCAAAGACCGATAACCCTTCAAGTCAATGCGGTGCGATGATATGTAATCAGTATTGATCAAATATAACTAAATTTAGTGAAATAAAATATGTCGACCCTTCAGCTCTTTCGGTCTTTTTTCGGTGAACGCGATCCTTCGAGACTTCAGCGGACATTCCTCGATACCCTTCTGGAACTGCAGAAATGGCATCGCGGGTCCATCTGGATTCAGGAAGGCGCCCATTACCGTTGTGTAGAGGCGGTTGGCGATCAGTGCGAACTGGTCAAGGGGGGTCGTGTTCCTGCGGAGGACGACAGCATTGTCGGATGGGTGATTGAAAACGGTCAAATGACGGTTGCCGACCCCAAGACCGACCCCCGACATTTTGGTGCCTTTGAGGATGCCTTGGACGTCAAAAGCCGTCGGATCTGGTGCTTCCCGCTGATCATGAAGAGCGGGGAGGTATACGGCGCCGTCCAACTCATCGACATCGCCGCTGACGATTCCCATGCCCTGGCCGACGCCGGTCGATTGGAGCGCCTTCAGGAACTGGTCAATATCGGCGCAGATGCTTTGGACAATGCCATTCTCTATGATAGGGAACGCAAAGCGAAGGCTGATCTTCAGTCGGAGCTGGATGACATTCGAGGCGAGCCGTCCATTGTCGGACAGGCGCCCGTGTTTCTGAAAGCCATCGAACTGCTGGAAACCTATGCACGCACCGACTATTCCGTGATGCTGACAGGAGAGAGCGGAACCGGCAAAGAGGTGTTTGCCCGGCGGATCCATTGTCTCAGCAGTCGATCCCATCATTCCTTTCTCGTACAAAATTGCAGTGCGATTCCCGAAACATTGCTTGAAAGCGAGTTGTTCGGATACCAAAAGGGAGCCTTTTCCGGTGCCACAGGGAATCGTATCGGGATGTTCGAGGCAGCGAATTCCGGTACACTTTTTTTGGACGAAATCGGAGATATGCCCCTGGACATCCAGGCAAAAATCCTCCGAGTGCTCCAGGATGGAGAAATCAAACCCCTCGGTGCGAACGCCGCCATTAAAGTCGATGTCAGAATAATCTCGGCCACCAATCGAAACCTCAGGGACATGATCGAGCAAAAGACCTTTCGGCAGGATTTGTTCTTCAGACTTTCTGTGTTGCCCCTTCATCTGCCGTCATTG
>JASFIA010000290.1:0-4463 GCA_050122915.1 Desulfobacterales bacterium
AACGGGATCATCCCCGTCTGTCAACCCTCCGAGCCGCAGCAACCAGTCAAAACCGCTGGGAAGGAACCAAGCAACGGACAAAGGCCGGATAGAGATTTTTTTTACGAGACTTGCCATTTGACTAAAACGTTATATTATTGTTTATCTTTTGTCTAAAATTATTAGACACTCCACTAACTTTCGCTTTGCACTTTTGACAGAGCGCCGACCATAACGATTGGAGGAGCGACATGGCCCAAACAGCAGTCACTACCACCAGCTGGCCCGATCTTGCGATTGACCTGTACGATCGTCTCACCGGCAGGGGATCGGAAATCACATATGAATTCAATAATATGGAAGTCGCTGTCCCCAGCCATGCAAGCGACGATGCGGTCCACGCCAAGTGGCGGTTCAATGGGACCCTTCGAATCACGACCAAAGACACGGTCCACTGACATGCTCGTCGGGGCGCTGTTGACGTCTCCCCAACTCGCCCCGACGCGCTGAGAGAAACTTCCCAAACGGAACCGTCCATGGCAACCGAATCCAACGATATCCGGCAGCATCCGTCACCACCCATTCATGTTGCGGCAGACATGACCATCGAAGCCGGTGGCATGAAAGTACAAGTGACAGCGAGCGGGACATCCATCGTCTTGCACTCGAACTCGCTTACAGATTTGTTTAAGGTTGCCCGCTGGCGCCGAGAACGGATTGCCCACCTGATCGCCGCGGTCGGATCTTTGGACAGATTTTTGGACCGAATCGACCTTACCTTGTGCCTCTATCATCATCGCATGCCGGTGGCTGGAAAAGGACTCAACCCTTTCCTGCGCAGCCGGTTGAAACAGGTGTGGGCCTTCCTCGAACGAACCGGGAGAAAGGTGGAATGATGAACCGATCGCTTTCGACACCAGTAGCGAAACGCATGCTCCGCACCACCCCAACGTGTACCCTTGTCCTGGTGTGGATTGTCACCGTTTTTTTCTCCATTCCTCCATTTGCCTATGGCGATTCAGCGGGGTCGACCCCGCCCCTCAGCATCCATCTGTTGGAAACCGGTGACAAAGGTGGCTTCGGCTACCAGATGGTCTACCGGATTCCGGTCCCTACCGAGAAATACTGGCGTTTCAAGACGGACTTTGCCAATCATCGCCAGATGGAAGGTGAACAAATTATTCATCACCGTCTGGTAGGCAGAAAAGGCAACACCGTATTTACCGAAAATAGATACGCCGCCATGCCCGAGACCCTGTTCACATGGAAGACCCGGGTGGAAGACCACCGACGGTGGCTGGCTTTCGAATTGATAGAGGCTGCCGGCCTTGGTCACCGCTTCCACCACGGGACCATCCATGTCAAATCCGTCGGGAATCATACCGAAGTGGTGCAAACAGCCTATTTTGACTTCGTCGGCGCAGGTCTGTGGGTTCGAATTCCCTGGGCCGGAGGAATGCGGTCGTTTCTCGAGAAGATGGTTCAATGGGAGCGGTCCGTCGTATCGCAACTCTATTTAGGGCATTAATCCCGCTCTGCCAGTGGAAGCCGTCGTCGCCATGAGTGATAGGCAACACGCCGGATCCACCGGCCCCAATCACCACCCTTGACCTTGGCCACTATCCTGTAGAATAGTGGATGATGTTCCCAGGACGAGACGTCAACCCGATTGCGGCCGAAATGTCATCAACCGTAAACACCCTCAAAGAGTCCAGCGAATTTCTCAATCTTCTTCTGGACCACATCGACGCTGCCGTTCTCATCGCCGATGAGACCCTCCAGATACATCAATTCAACAAGAGCTTTCTCGACCTGTTCGATACGGCGTCAACCGCCGGGATCGGGCAATCCTTCGGCATGGCCAGCGGCTGTGTCAATGCCGTTCTTGAAAACCGGTCCTGCGGCGAAACCACCCACTGTCACTCGTGTCTGCTCAGGCGCTCCCTGATTGCCATGTTGACAGAGAAGGCGACGGCGGACCGAAAGCGGCTGGAGCGGGTCTTTTATATAAACGGAGAGCCCCATTTGAAATACCTGGAGTTCAGCGCCCGCCCTATCCAATTTCAGGGCCGCCGGATGATTCTGGTCATCATCTACGACATGACCGACATCGAGACCCAGAAGCGGACGATAGAAGACAAACAAAAACAGATCGAATCGGATCTCAAGGCAGCGGCGGCGATCCAGCAGAGCCTGCTCCCCCACGGGCCACCGGACCTTTCCTGGATACGGTCGGCCTGGCGATCTGCCCCCTGTCAACAGGTGGGAGGCGATATATTTCAGATCCAAATCGACACGCCGGAAGCTGTCAGCGTCTACATCATTGATGTCTGCGGTCACGGCGTCTCCGCCGCCCTGGTATCGGTGGCGGTTTCCCAGTTTTTAAGCAGCCTTCACAACCGGGCTCGACTCACCCGAAAAACCTTCTCCCCCGAAGCGGTTCTGAACCGTCTCGACGATGCGTTTCCCATAGACCGATTCGACTGCCACTTCACGATTGTCTATGGCTCCATGAACCGCAGCGACGGACGCTTCGTATACAGCAATGCCGGTCACGTCCCGCCCCTCCGACTTCGAGCCGGAGGCGGGGTGGACGTGCTGAGTCATCACGGCACCGTGATCGGCACCGGCATGGGTTTCCCATTCACCCAGGATACCGTTCAGTTGAAACGGGGGGACACGGTGGTGCTGTACACGGATGGATTAATCGACAATTTTGGACCGGAGGCGGATCGGGATAAGAAATCCCACTTTATGCAATTCATGGAAAGGGTCGCAGGGGAGCCGGCCGGCCGGCTTGTGACCCGGGTTATGGAGGAAGCCAAGATCCGTCGGGGTGCTGAAAATCCCGAGGACGACATGAGCCTTATCGCCATCGACTGGGTCTCTGATTGAACGGAGATCCGGCCCTTAGCCAGCCCCCTCTCCTCTTATCGATACCGATTCCAGCGAACCAAGTCACGGGTTGCCTTTCTGACTTTGGGGCGAACGCAATCCTCGGAGGCATAGCCCAGGGTGATGATAAGCCCCACTCGCTTCCTGGGCGGAATAGAAAGCATCTCTTTCACCTGGTCCTCCTTGAACCAGCCCAACATGCAGGTGCCGAGCCCTTCAGCAGCAGCCTGCAGACAGAAATGCTCTGCGGCAATCCCCAAATCGATCCACGAAAAATCCCTGTCCTTTAGACGGGATCCCACCCGGGCGGAGAGGTTGGGCGTTTCCATCACAATGACCACGTGGACAGGTGCCTGTTTGGTCCAGTGGTTCAGGGGGAGCCATCGGTCGGCGGTAAGATCGGCCAGGCGGGTTCTCAATGTCGGGTCGTCCACCACGATCACGCTCCATGGCTGACTGTTGCAAGCGGAGGGGGAAAGCCTCACCGCCTCGATGCAACGGTCGAGTTTTTCCCGTTCCACCGGCCGCGCCCGGTATCCCCGAACGCTCTGCCGACGGCCGATCAGATCAAGAAAATCCCTTCCCGTCATGTGGGTGCTCTCGCTTCCATCTTGGCCGTCTATGGGATATGGGGCCTAAGAGCAGCGACGCCGGCCGGCCTTCCAGCCGGTCAGCGCCGATTAAGTATGCACCCCGTCCGGGTGGGTCGTCTTTGATCGGCGCTGCTGTCGGCCCAGGGCATCAGATCGCGGAACGGTTCTTACGGCCGCGTCAGCGGCAACGCTTGCAGGCGACTGAAAAGGCGAGGATGGGCTTTCGGGAGCGGACTTGGCCGGCAGTCATCTCCCGGTGAGCAGATCGACCACCTCGTCATAGCCGTTCTGGGTGGCAATATCCAGGGCCGTTTTCCCGGAGGTGTTTTGGAGGTTGGGATCGGCGCCGCCGTCCAGCAGGATCTGGCAGATATCGGCATACCCCTGTGAGGCGCAAAGGATAAGAGCCGTCCGGCCGAGACGATCCGCCAGATTGACGTCGGCACCTTTTTCCACAAGATAGCCGACCACCGCCTTGTGGCCGTTATTGGCCGCAAACATCAGACCGCTGGAACCGTTGACGCTTTGGTCGTCGAGTTGGGCACCCTTGTCTACCAGGAGTTTGACGATATCCAGGTGACCGAACTGGGCGGCCTGCATGACAGCCGTCCATCCGGCGTCTCCCCTGATGTTGACATCGGCACCCCGATCGAGAAGTTCTTTGGCCACGGCGGTGTGACCTTCATAGGAGGCGATCATCAGGGCCGTCCAGTTTTCTGAATTGATGGCGTTAATGGGAACGCCCTCGTCGAGAAGCTGACGCGCCATTTCCAGATTCCCCTGAGTGGCCGCCCGCATCAAGTCTTCGGTATCGGCGGCCCAACCGGATATGACAGTAGCAAACAGCACCGCAACCCCAAATGCCACCGCCATAACATTTGCCTTTCGCCGACAGGCCATGGATCCTCCCTTTGCAAATCGACCTTTTGGAAATCGGAATATTCAATAATATCATTATGAAATAATATTCTCAATAGATATTATTTTCTTGGATGC
>JASFIA010000291.1:0-4443 GCA_050122915.1 Desulfobacterales bacterium
AACCGTCGAGGCGGGTCACATCGATATGACCACCATCACGCGGGAAGCGGTGGACCGGCATCCGGTGCGCTGTCCGGATGACCGCGCGGCGGAGGAGATGTCAGAGCGGATTGCTGCATTGAAGTCGGCTGGAGATTCCGTCGGCGGCACGGTTTGCTGCGTGTGCAGGCATGTGCCCGTCGGACTGGGAGAGCCGGTATTCGATAAACTCGAGGCAAAACTCGCTCAGGCAATGATGTCGATCCCGGCAACCAAAGGCTTTGAGATCGGCTCCGGATTTGCCGCGACAAGAATGAAAGGTTCGGAGCACAACGATTCCTTTTTCAAAGGCAGCAATGGCCTGCAAACCAAGACCAACCATGCCGGTGGGACTCTTGGAGGCATTTCGAGTGGTGAAGCCGTTTTCTTCAGGGTTGCCTTCAAACCACCGGCCACTATCGGTCTTCCCCAGGAAACGGTGGACTTCCAGGGCAATCCGGTCACGTTAGAGGCCAAGGGCCGCCACGATCCCTGTGTGGTGCCCAGGGCCGTCCCTATCGTTGAGGCGATGAGCGCACTGGTGCTGGCGGATATGGCCCTGCGGCAGGCATCGCGAACAGGGATAGGAAAGGTGAACTGAGCCTCAATGAACGCACCACTCCATTTTTCGAATCGAATTCGCTCTGTCGAGGCTTCCGGAACCGTTCGTTTCTCTTCTCTCCTTCAGCAATTGCGAATGAAAGGTAGAGATATCATAGATTTGGCTATCGGTGAACCCATGGAGCCGCCGCCGGACGTCATCATCGCAGCCACCCGCAGGGCGATGGAGAGGGGAGACTACCGATACGGCCCTTCCGGCGGCATTGCCGAACTTCGCCAAGCCGTGGCCGAGCGGTTCGACGGCTGGGGTCCGGCCAATATGCTGATCACCAACGGATCGAAGCAGGGGCTCTATCAGGCGCTTCAGGTCATCTGTGATCCGGGGGATGAAATTCTGGTTCTGACGCCATGCTGGGGGAGTTTCATCCACCAGATTCGATTGGCGGGAGGGGTGCCGGTTCTCGTGACTTGCGGGGCCGACCATCAGCCGGACGTCGACGCTCTTCGGACATCCCTCAGTCCGCGAACCCGGGCCATCATCGTCAATTCTCCAAACAATCCAACCGGTGCCGTCTACTCATGGGATCACTTGAAGGCAATGTCAGATGTGTGCATGGAGAATAACCTCTATGCGATCGCCGATGAGGCCTATGAAGATTTCGTATTCGACGGCCGCCCCTTCAGAAGTCTTTTTGAGTTCGAGCCCATGAGAGACCGGCTCATGGTCATGCGAAGCTTTTCAAAGGGATTCAGCATGACCGGTTTCCGCATTGGATACACCGCCGGTCCCGAGGCCCTGATCCGAGAAATGGACAAGCTGCAAAGCCATTTAACCGGTAATCCCTGTACCTTTGCCCAGCATGGCGCCATGGCGGCTATGGGCATGGGCAGTGAGTGGGTGACCGAGCGCAGGGCGCGATACGAGAAAAAACGGGATTTGGCCTATGCGGGAATCAAGAGAAAACTCGACTGTGTCCGCCCCCAAGGGGCCTTTTATCTTTTTGCCGACTTCACCCAAAGGGATCCGAAGCGATTCCAGTCGTCGGAAGCCTTTTCGGAACGGCTGCTGGAAGAAACCGGCGTAGCGGTCGTTCCGGGTTCGGTGTTCGGGTCCGACCGCCATGTGCGGATATCTTTCGCTGCAGCCGAATCGACCCTGAGGGAAGGGATCGAACGGATTGGGGCGTTTTTATGATAGGGATCATCGGATTCGGCCGGTTCGGGAAGCTGATGACGGGCTATCTGGCATCGGATTATCCTGTCAAGGTATGGAATCGGAGGGATAAATCCGAGGCGATTCGGCGCTGCGGGGCCGATCCGGCACCCCTGTCGGAAGTCTGTAAAGAGACCATTCTCATTGTCGCCGTGCCGATATCCACGCTTCGCCAGACATTGATCGACATCGGCCCACTCCTGACCCATGGCACTACCGTTGTGGATGTCTGCTCGGTGAAGATCTATCCCGTCCAATGGATGGAGGCATTGCTGCCGCAGGACGTTTTCATCTTGGGCACCCATCCCATGTTTGGCCCGGACAGCGCCGCAGACTCTCTTCTGAAAAGAAAAATCGTTCTTTGCCCGGTCCGAATGAAAAGGCCGTTGCTGGAGAAGATCGAGCGCTACTTGAGCTCCAAGGGCTTGGAGGTGATTCAAACCACGCCCGAAGATCACGACCGTCAAATAGCGGTCAGTCTATCCCTGACCCATTTTATCGGCAGATCCCTGGCAGAATTCGGTGCGGAAAAACTGCCCATCGATACCGAGGGCTACAATCGACTCCTTCACACGCTGGAGGTGGTCACCCACGACACGTGGCAACTCTTCGAGGACATCCACCGTTACAATCCCTTTGCCGCAGAATGTCGCACCCGCCTTGGACGTGCAATGAATTCTATCGATGAGCGACTGAAAGGTCTTCCTCCGATAGAGCCGTGAAAGGCAGCCCGCCAGGGATCAAGGGATCAACCCGTCATAATGCCCTGGGTCAGCGACATATTGACCAAATGCCTTTTCTGCCAAGAATCGGGTTACCATCTGACCGACCAGATCGGCGGTATCAATGTTGAAATGCCCTTTGTCGTCGGGCCCGACAATGGCTTTTGCCGTTTCGACGATGGTCTGGATCGAGGCGGGCTCGATATCGATATTGATGTGGATTTGCAATCGGTTCGTCATTCTTTTCGCCCTTTCTGTCGTTTAATCACTCTCTGAGGGCTGGCTTCCGGGAGGACCATGGCGAAATCGGCTCGATTCGTCATGAATTCACTGCGGCCCGCCTTGGAGTTCAGATCGGCTTTTGCCCCCGCGCCTGTGCAAGCCCCCCTTGGAGGTTGTGCAGGAAACGCAGTGCGGCACCCCGCGTCTCCAGGTGATGACATCCTACTTGAAAAATTTGTCTTCAAAAAAAATACAGTTATTTAAAGCATAAACCGGTGCTTGTCTACTCTTTGGACAGCATCGCTCATTCGCTTTCAACAACTGGCACATCCTTGGCTATTACCCTCATCTCCAGTGGCTCACAGGATCCGTAGATCAGCGCGATCGCGGGATCACCTGTGATTGGGTCCTGGATGGACTCTCATGGAACCGTTTCAGAGAAAAGGAGATGACTCATGAAACAAGCGCGAATGAGGACGATCATGGCGGCATTACTGATGGTTGCAACCCTGCTGGTGGGGACTGTGTGGGCTCAATCCTCAACGGCCATCAACATCAACACCGCTACCGTTGATGAATTGACCACTCTCAACCGGATCGGGGTCGCAATTGCCGAGCGGATCGTGGCCCATCGGGAAGCCAATGGCCCGTTTAATCAGGCGGAAGATCTGATGAACGTCAAAGGGGTAGGGCAGAAAGTCTTCGAACTCAATGAGGACCGAATTATCGTCGAAGAAGAAAAAAGAGGATAGCATCGTGTCTGCGAGCGTCTGGGTTCAGAGGCTCGGGAGGCAGTGAACCTATGACCGTCGGTTATCAGCGGACTCTGATTCGAGTGACCGACGTTGTGGACGGCAATCATTGATTGCCGCTCTGGTGAATCCATCACCCCGTGACATCAACCGGCAGGCCGCCGCCAAATCATCCCCTCGGCCTGTCGGTTGATCTCGTCCGGCGATTGATGACGTCCGTTTCCTCATGAAGGCCCCAGGGGATCCGTCAATGGCGAGAATGCGCAGAGGGTCGCCGGAATAAAACCATTGACAATCATTGGTTATTGTGGTCATTTCGTGTCCGTTCAATTCTTGAACAATTCTAAATTTCCTCTCATATCCCCGGTGACCAAGGGATTTCACCTGCAGGAGTGGTGTAATTCACAGAGCGGAGCTGTCCCTCATCCCATCCGGAAACGCCCGACCGAATCCTTTCTTTTCTAATGGACAACAAGGATCTCAGAACACTCGCCCTCTTTGAGGCCATCGAGAACGCAGACTCCCCTCAGAGCCAGCGCGATCTTGCAGGCACCTTAAACATCTCTCTGGGATTGGTGAATGCCTTTCTCAAGCGATTGGTCAAAAAAGGGTACTTCAAGATCACCCATCTTCCGAGAAATCGTATCGGATACATCCTTACGCCAAAGGGTGCCAGTGAGAAGACTCGGCTGACCTATGCCTATCTGCATTATTCATTGCGCTTCTATCGGGAAACGTTAATAAAGTTCAAAGAATTATTTCGCGACCTGACCGAGAATGGCGTGGGGAAAATTCTTTTTTACGGAGTGAGTGAACTCGCTGAAATCGGGCATGTATTCTTAGAGGAGAGCGATCTGCATCTCATCGCCATTATTGACGACCGCCAGAAAGGCACACACAAATGCGGCGTGGTTGTCCTTGGATTGGATGCCATCCATCAGCTGACGTATGATCG
>JASFIA010000292.1:0-4435 GCA_050122915.1 Desulfobacterales bacterium
CGGGCCACTCCGTCCAGGACACCCCCCAGGCCATCGAAGAGGTGCGCCGGATTCTCATGGAACACCTGAAGACCCGGCAACCGGGGTCGCCTTAGGTGGCCAGGGCCGACAAATCCGGTAAGATCGACAAGCCTCCCCCCCTTGGGGATCTGGCGGCGGCGGAAGAGGGCGGTGACTCATGAAGACAATTCCTGCGGCATTCATTCAGGAGACGGGAGCGGTGGATGGATACGTCCATACAAAAAGGGAATCGATAGGCGCTGGTGGCCTATCCGGCGTCCTACGGCAACTCGGGGGTCATGACCTTCGTGGTGAACCGCAGGGGCACCATCTACCAGAAGGACCTGGGCAGGAAAACCCGATCCCTTGCCGAGCGCATCATCGCCTACGACCCGGACAGTAGCTGGCAGCCGGTGATCGAGGCGGTCTTTTGAATGCAGGGCGTATGCCTCTTGGTGACGCCGAACTTTTCTGAACCCCCCATGGACTGGAGAGCCGTTGCTTCTTTCAGGCGGGCTTTTTCGCCGTACGGCCGGATCTCTGCCTTGCCCCGGCGGTTGCCGCTCCCCATTCGCTCCCGCGCACCTGGCGGTATTGGCCAGACGGTGCCGAAGCCCGCGGGGGAACACGATCATAAACCTTACAGGAGGTAGCCAATGAAATGCGTTCGTTCAACCCTCAGTCGCCTAATGGTCGCCGTCTTTTTCATCGGTGTATTGCTGATTGCCGGATGCGCCGGCAGCAGCGGAAAAGAGGACATGGCCACTGGACAGTCGAAGGTGATCGAGGAGAATATCGCGACGGTGACAGCCACCGTCGTCGCCGTGGACCTCAATACCCGGACCGTCACCATCAGGGGGCCCGAAGGCAGGGTTCGCGACATCAAAGTGGACGAGACCGTCAAGAACCTGTCCCAGGTCGATGTGGGGGATGAGGTGTCGGTCACCTACTACGAGTCCATCGCCGCCCGGATCGTGGAGACCGGTTCCGGGGAGGGCGCTGCCATACAACAGGCGGTGATCGCCGCGAAGCCCGGAGAAAAGCCCGCCGGGGCAGTGGTGCAGCAGGCGACGGTGACCGCGACGGTGGAGGCGATCGACATGACAAACCGCAGAGTCACCCTCAGGGGGCCGGAAGGCAAGACCGTGCAGGTCAAGGTGAGGAACCCCGACCATCTGAAGCGCGTGCAGGTGGGAGACGAAGTGGCGATCACCTACACCGAGGCACTGGCCATATCGGTGGAAGAGATAGGCAACTGAACCCCGGAACCATTCGCTTGTCACCTGCCCGGGGTTCCGGACCGGACATGTCCGGCAGCCCCGAAGCGGGCGGCGAGGCCATCGAGGGCATAAAGCGGCTCCGGCCGCGTTTGCCATTCGGCTGAAAGCCGGATATAGTGCTCCTGTTCTTAACCATCCGGAGAGCACCGAATCCCATGGCACCGCCCCCAGCCGCCCCACCATCTGTCTTCAAACGAATCGGCGTGTCCGTCTTCCCGAATGTCTTCGGCGAGAAGCCGCCAAGGGAGCCCGGCCAGGCCCTCTTCAACAGCCTTCTGCTTCATTTTCGACCGCGGCGGGTGGACGAGCGAACCCTTCGCCTGTCGCTTACCTGGGGGCTCGGCGGCAGCGCCGCCGTGCTGATGGGGCTCCTCTTCGGCTCGGGAATCCTCCTCAAGTTCACTTATCAGCCGGTTCCCGAAAAGGCCTATGAATCGATCCTGCGCATCATGAATGATGTGCCCTTCGGTCGCCTGATCCGAAACGTCCACCACTGGAGTGCCAACGGTCTTGTCCTGGTGGCGGCTCTGCACATGCTCCGGGTTTTTTTCACCGGCGCCTTCCGCAGCCCCCGCCAGTTCAACTGGGTGGTCGGACTCGGGCTGTTTACAGCGGTTCTGGCGTCCAATTTCACCGGCTACCTGCTGCCCTGGGACCAGCTGGCCTACTGGGCGGTTACCATCTGTGCCGGGATGCTGGACACGATTCCCCTCATCGGCCACCGGCTGCAGGCGCTGCTGGTCGGCGGCAGCGAACTGGGCCCCAGAACCCTTGCCATTTTCTTTGCGCTTCACACCGGGGTGATGCCGGCCCTGCTCCTCTTGCTTCTGCCCTTCCACTTCTGGCGGATCCGCAAGGCCGGTGGACTCGTCGTGCCCCGAACCCCCGATGAAGACCAGGCGGTCAGGGGAGCCAGGGTTCCGGCCATCCCGAACCTCATTGTCCGAGAACTCGCCGTTGCGACACTGGTGGCGGCGGTCATCCTGATCCTATCGGCCCTTCTGGATGCGCCTATCGGAGACAAGGCCAACCCTGGCCTGAGTCCCAACCCCACCAAGGCGCCCTGGTATTTTGCAGGGGTTCAGGAACTCCTGTTTCACTTCCATCCCCTTGTCGCCGTCATCGTTTTTCCGGCCGCCCTGGCCGCCGGCCTCCTCGCTCTGCCCTATCTGAATTTAGGGAAAGACTCGGCCGGTGTGTGGTTCGCCTCCCGGGCGGGCCGAAAAACCGCCACAGTGGCTGCCCTTGCCGCCCTGGTGTTGACTCCGGCCGCGGTAATCGTGGACGGTTTCGTGTTCGACAGTTCCGGGTGGCTGCGGACCCTCCCGGCGGCGCTCAGGGGCGGTCTTCTTCCGACGGGGATGCTGATCGGAACCCTGGCATTGATCTACCGGATGCCCCGCAGGATCGCCGACGCCACCCGAATGGAATCGGTTCAGGCGGTTTTCGTTTTTCTGGCCACCTCATGGGCCCTGCTGACCCTGACCTGCGTCGCGTTTCGGGGCAGCGGCATGTCGCTGGCCTGGCCCTGGTCATAATGGCACGCTCAAAAAGGAAGACACCATGGCACCCAAGAACGACAATGCGGCGGCCGTTCCGGAACCCGGTCGCCGGCGCCTGCTGAGCCGCATCTGGTTCGGTCTCGGACTGGTCGCCCTGGGGGAGGTGGCGGTCGTGATCTGGCAGTATGTTAAACCCTCCGGTTCCGGAAGGGCCGACGCTATCGGAAACCAGATGGTGGTGTGCGGCCCTGCGGAGCGGTTCGCTCCGGGAACCGTCACCGCCTTCGTTCAGGGACGCTTTTATTTGGCCCGTTTGGAGGACGGAGGCTTTCTGGCCCTCTCCCGGCAGTGCACCCATCTGGGCTGCACCGTGCCCTGGATCGAAGCCGAAAAGCGTTTCGCCTGCCCGTGTCACGGCTCTGCCTTCGATATCGCAGGTGACGCGGTCGACGCACCGGCGTCGCGGGCGCTGAACCTCTTCGCCGTCTCCATCGAAAACGACGTGGTCCGTGTGGACACAGGCCGTGCCATCCGCCGGGACCGCTTCAGAGGCGAACAGGCCGTCTACGTCAAGACGACATGACCGACCGGTTCCAATGGCCATGATCCCTGCTGTTGACAACCCTCACTGTGTTGCGGAACCTGTATGACTTCTTGGAAGCTCACCGGTATTGTGGCCACCCTACTGATGGTCCTGTCCATCCCCATCTATCTCTACCGGACGGCCCAAACAGGGCCCTCCGGGGGCGGACCGGCATCGGAGACCGGTTTGTCCTTCGTCGGCAGCGGGAAGTGCAGCGAGTGCCACCGGGTCGAATACGACAATTGGCGGGGGTCCCATCACGACCTTGCCATGGACCTAGCCACCGAGGAGAGTGTGCTGGGGGATTTCGACGAGGCCCGGTTCGAGCACTTCGGCTCGATCTCTCGGTTTTTCCGCAGGGACGGCCGTTTCTTCGTCCACACCCAGGGGCCGGGGGGGGTCACAGGCGATTTCGAGGTCACCCATACCTTCGGCGCCTATCCCCTCCAGCAATATCTGGTCCCGTTTCCAGGGGGCCGACTCCAGTGCCTTCCCATTGCCTGGGACGTCCGGGAAAAACGATGGTACCACCTCTACCCGGACGCCGCCCTCGATCCCGGCGATTGGTTGTACTGGACCAATGCCGGCCAGAACTGGAACGGGATGTGCGCCGAATGCCACTCGACGAATCTCAAAAAAAACTATGACCTGGACACCGACAGCTATCGGACCACCTGGTCTGAAATCGACGTGGCCTGCGAAGCCTGCCACGGGCCGGGCTCTGCCCACGTGGACTGGGCCGAGCTGCCGGACATGGCGCGTCCGGAGACCCCAAACAGCGGCCTTGCCGCCAGAACCTCCGGTCTGGACTCCAGGGAAGCCGTCGAACTCTGCGCCCCCTGCCATTCACGAAGGGCCATCCTCGGAGACTACACCCATACCGAAG
Organism: Desulfobacterales bacterium; assembly: GCA_050122915.1. Classification (GTDB taxonomy): domain Bacteria; phylum Desulfobacterota; class Desulfobacteria; order Desulfobacterales; family UBA5852; genus CALNZV01. The sequence continues at coordinate 4,252 of JASFIA010000292.1, forward strand.
ACGACCTTCTGGACACCATGCTGCCCAGCCTCCTGACTGAGGGGCTCTACTTTCCTGACGGACAGATTCTCGATGAGGTCTACGTCTATGGTTCCTTCACCCAGAGCAAGATGTACCACCGGGAGGTCCGCTGCAGCGACTGCCACGATGTTCACAGCGTGAAGACCGTCAAAACGGGAAATGC
>JASFIA010000293.1:0-4431 GCA_050122915.1 Desulfobacterales bacterium
AAGGTGTCAAACCCGTTGAAAATGCTGGTGACCTGATAGGTTCTCGCCATCCCCAGTGCGGTTCGCCGATGAACGGGAAGGTCGTCGATTGGCCTTCCTTTGAATCGGATGGAGCCGGCATCGGGCCTGAGTTCGCCGGCAATCTGGTTCAGCAGAGTGGTTTTGCCGGCCCCGTTCGGACCGATGAGGGCGTGGATCTCCCCCGGTTGGATGGACAGTTCCACCCCGTCGGTGGCGGCCACGGCCCCGAAGGATTTAACGAGTCGCCTGACTTCCAGGACAGGAGAGGTCATCGCCGGCTTCCCCCTTGAATCCATTTGACGATGCCGCCCTCCCCGAACAAAACCAGTGCGATCAGGAGCGGGCCCATGAGGATCATCCAGTGCTCCGTAATGCTGGAGAGGATTTCCTCGGCCAGGAGAAAAGCGATGGCCCCCACAACGGGCCCGATCAAGGTGCCGATTCCACCCAGAATCACCATCACAAGGATTTCACCGGACCGGGTCCAGTGCATCATGGCAGGACTGACGTAGAGGGTCAGATTGGCGAGAAGGGCTCCGGACAGACCGGCAACCGCACCGGAGATGACGAAGCAGCTGAGTTTGTAGCGGTACGTGGGGTATCCCAGAGACCTCATGCGCCGCTCGTTTTCCCGTATTCCCCGAAGTGCCAGCCCGAACCGGGAAGCCACCATGCGTCGGCCCAGGAACAGAAACACCGAGAGTATGGCCAGGATGACATAGTAGAACGCCGACGGCCCTTCGATATCAGGGAGAGGGGCTACCGAGTTTCGGGCCCAGATCGTCATGCCGTCGTCCCCTCCGTAGACTTCCAGGCTTGCGAAGAAATAGAAGATCATTTGGGCGAAGGCCAGGGTGATCATGATGAAATACACCCCTGAGGTTCGAAGGCTGATGGCGCCCACCACTAGCGCCGCTCCCGCCGCGACAACTGCTGCAACGGGCCAGACAGCCCAGGCACTGGTGACCCCGTGAAAGGAGAGAATGCCTACCGTGTACGCGCCAATCCCCAAAAAGGCGGCGTGCCCGAAGCTGACCATGCCCCCGATCCCCAAAACGAGATCGAGACTGGCGGCGCAAATCGCATACACCAGAATGCGACTGGCCAGCCGGGTGTAAAAAGGCTCGTGCCACAGGGGGATGGCCGCTAGAACAAGCCAGGCCGCAACGAGGAGATATGACCGTGTCTTGGGTGTCATGGGCTGCTGTGCACCGGGAACAGGCCTTGGGGCCGCCAGAAGAGAACGACCGCCATGAACAGATAGATGCCCATTGATGCCAGGGCCGGCGGCAGTAGAACGCGGCCGAAAGTGTCCACGATACCGATCAGAAGGGCAGCCGCAAAAGCGCCCCTGACCGATCCGATACCCCCGATGACGATCACGACGAAGGCAACGATTAGAATGGATTCCCCCATGCCCACCTCGACGGAGAGAATCGGACCGGCCATCATGCCCGCGAAACCGGCCAGGGCCGCCCCCAGGCCGAAGAGCAGGGCAAACAGGCGTCGGACATTCACCCCCAAGGCCCCCACCATTTCCGGATGGGTGGCTCCTGCACGGATTCGCATGCCCGTCCGGGTCCGGGTGATGAGAAGGTAGAGACCGGCGGCCACCCCCAGGCCCGCGGCAACGATGGCCAGTCGATAGGCGGGATAGGGGATGCCGGGCAACAGAGTGACCGTTCCCGACAAGGCCATTGGAAGCGCCATGAAATAGGCCTGAGGACCCCAAATCAGACGCACCAGTTCGTTGAAGAAGAGAATCAGGGCAAAGGTGACGAGAACCTGGTCCAGATGGTCTCTGGGGTAAAGTCTTCTGAACAGGAAGTATTCCAGCCCGACGCCGACCAGGGTGACCACCGGAAGGGCCAGGATCACCCCCAGCCAGAAGGATCCGGTCCATTGCTGAAAACTTGCCGCCAGATAGGCCCCGATCATGTAAAGGGACCCGTGGGCGAGGTTGATGAGGTTCATGATGCCGAAGACCAGGGTAAGGCCTGCGGCCATCAGAAACAGCATCACGCCCAGCTGCAGACCATTGAGGCACTGGACGATGAAGAGCTGGAGGGTCATTGGCGTTCTTTCAACGGTCGGACCGCTCCAAAAGCACCGGCGCCGGGCACCGGCAGTCCGCCGGCTTCGGCAGAGGAGTCCGACCATTCCATGCCGCTTTTCATGGGCGGCGATAGCGCGGCAAGGGGAGCGGGCCGACAACCGACGGCTCCCGATACCCTCAGTTCATGGGACATTTCTCATAGTAGGCATCCTTGTGGGCAGTGAACGCCGTTCCCTCGAGCCGAGTGGTCAGGGTGCCGTCGTCTGCCTTTACGACCTTTCGGATGTAGAAGTTCTGAATGGGAAACTGGTTCCGGTTGAAGGCGAACGCTCCCCTGACCGAATCGAAAGGGGCCGTCTTGAACGCGGCTCTCAGGGCATCTTTGTCCGACAGATTGCCGTCAACGGATTTGATGGCGGCGTCGATCAGCAAGGCGGCGTCGTAGCCTTGGGCTGCGAAGGAGGAGGGCAGTCGACCGTAGTCCTCCCTGAAGTCGGCGACGAAGACCGTGTTTGCGGGGTTGTCCAAATCGGGGCTCCAGAAACTAGAGTGGAGGAGGTCGAGAGCGGCGTCCCCCATGGCCGGCAGCACCATTTGGGCAAGGGTGAATCCGGTCGTGTACAAGGGAATTTCTTCTTTCAAGCCCGCCTGGGCATACTGCTTGACGAAATTGATGCCCATGCCGCCCGGATAAAAAACGAAGACACCGTCTGGTTTGGCGGCCCTCAGTTGGGCCAACTCTGCGGCATAGTCGGGCTGGTTGATCTTGGTGTAGACTTCTCCCGCGATGGTGCCCTTGTAGTAGCGCTTCACCCCGGCCAGACCGTCTTTCCCCGCCTGGTAGTTGGGCGCCATCAGGTAGAGGCTCTTCACCCCCGCGTCCTGTAGATATTTTCCCATGGCCTCATGGGTCTGATCGTTTTGCCAGGAGACCGTGAACAGGTTGGGAAGGCAACGCTCTCCGGCCAGAGGAGAGGGGCCGGCGTTGGCGCTGACCAGGATGACGCCGGCATCGGTGATGGGCTTGGCCACCGCCATCATCACGTTGGAAAAAACGATTCCGGTGATGATGTCGACCTTGTCCTTTTCGATCATGCGGTTGGCGACTTGAATCCCGACCCCCGGTTTCAGCTGATCATCGCCGACGATCAGATCCACGGGCAAGCCGCCCAGGCGGTTGCCCTTGTGTTTCATGCCCAGCCTGAAGCCGTCGAGAATGTCCACGCCAAGGCTTGCCGCCGGGCCGGACATGGTGGCCATGTAGCCGATTTTGACCGTGTCGGCGGCCCCGGCGGTGGCGGTAATGAAGAGCGTCAGGGCCAGTGCAACCATCAACCGTAGACTGCGCATCGTATTCCTCCTTTATGCTGGTATCGTGTTCTTGCCTAAGCATTATCCATCGTCGAACGCCCCTTCGGTCAGCGCAGGCCCGAGATGAAAGGGCCGACCGCCGCCACGCCGTGTTGATCGACGATCCGAATGGTTTCTGTGCCGATCACGGCGATATCCACCTTGCCCCTCAAAAAATCGATGTCTGCGCGGTCCTTCACGCCGAATCCCAGGGCCAGGGGCAGATGGGTCGCCAGGCGGCACCGGGAGAGATAACCCTCCAGTTCCCCTGAAAAGTCGGTATCCTGGCCGGTCACCCCTTTTCGGGCAACGCAGTAGACGAAACCGCGGCCGTGGCTGGCGAGCATGCGCATCCGCTCCTCTCCCGTGGTGGGCGCGTAGATGAAAATGGGCGACAATCGGTGTTCCGCCATGGCGGCCAGGTAGACTTGTCCCTCCTCGGGGGGCAGATCGGGCACGATTGCTCCTGCCATATCGATCCTGGCCATCCGTGAGGCAAATTCGGCCAGACCGTATTTGAACATCACGTTATAGTAGGTCATGAATAGAAAGGGGATGTCGAATCTGGCGGTCACCCGCTCGGCAAAGTCGAAGCACCCGTCCACCCTGGCACCCCTGGCCAGCGACTCCTGGTTGGCTTTCAGGATGACCGGTCCGTCTGCAATCGGCTCCGAAAAGGGAATTTGAAGTTCCATCAGATCGACCCCGGCCTCGACCATGGCCTCGACGATGTCCAGGGACGCCTCGATGGAGGGGTAGCCAATGACGATGTGGGTCATGAGGAGGATGTCTTTTTTCTTCCTCTGTTCGCGAAGATAGTCTTCAAGCATGGGTTCATCCTCCGGGGTGATGACCGAAGCGGTTTTGCCGCCTGTCTCGTCAGGCTAACGGCGATAGTGCTCGGCCTTGTGAATGATGAAGGCTCTCCAGGCTGGATCTTCGAAAGCGTCCGCCACGGTGAAGATATCCTTGTCTCCCCGGCCCGACTGGTTGATGACGATGAT
>JASFIA010000294.1:0-4428 GCA_050122915.1 Desulfobacterales bacterium
TTCCAAGGAAAGCAGCTGCGGCGTCTGTACTTTCTTCCGCCTCCCCGGGGGGTGGGTTCTACCCCACGGTGAAATAAACGCAGGCGGCGGCAGCGATCATGACCGCCGCCGCCGCCCACAGATTACCTCCGGAAGGCGGCGCCTCCTGATGCCAGGTCTTCACACCGGTGATCATCGGGACGACAAGGTTTTCTTTTTTGACGATCCAGTAAAATAAAACCGCCGCAAGGTGAAGGACGATCAGGATCACGATGATATTTTGGTTAAACAAATGGATCCTCGTCAGCCCGTCGCTGGCGGCTTTGCTCACCAGTGGGTAGAGGGGGCCTTCGGTAAGGATATCGTCGTTCGAAAAGAGGCCGGTGACCGCTTGAAGCATGAGAGCGGTCAGAATGGCCACTACCGACCATCCGCCCATGGGGTTGTGCCCCAGATACCGCGGCGCTCTGTTACGGATCAGATCCGTCCAATAGCGCCATACGGCCGACGGGCTCCGCACAAAAGAGGCAAAACGGGCATACCGGCCACCTATAGCGCCCCATGCCAGTCGAAACAGCAGAAGCGACAGCAGCGCGTATCCGCTCAGCATGTGCAGAGACATCCAGTTGCCGCCTGTCTTGCCGGTCGCAAACGATGCCACCACCAGCGCCGCCATCAGCCAGTGAACAATCCGCGTTGGCAGGTCCCAGACGCGGACCGCCCATTGGCGGACGGGTTCGGCATCGGACGTAGGCGACGATGATTCGGGCCGCATTGAGTCACCTCCTCATGGTTGGGGTCGGGGAGACCGGCGTCCCGGTCGAAGCCGGTTCATTCGAAGGACCGGCTTCTTGTCGAGACCCCGAGCATAATGGGCCAAGTCGATGGGCGCGTTCAACGACCGGCTGCCTTTTCCCTCACCGGCCTTCTCGAGCCCCTTGTCGGGGTTGAGCGGATAGCTATGACGGGCATCGTCGGCATTCTCAGTCGAACCGGCTCCTGAACGCCTCAAATGCAGCCGTCAAGTGGTCCAACTCCCTCCGAACGGCTGCCAAGTCCTGCTCCAGCCGGTCGATTCGCCCTGAATCATCGGCCATCGGTCGGGTTGAAAAACCGGAGGAAGCATCCGCCACCACTTCTCCGCTCAAAAGATGGGTGTAGCGGGACTCCTTGTGGCCCGGTAGGCGGGGCAATCGACAGGCGAACCCCCATTCCTCCAGGTTTGCTAGGGTCTCCATGACGTGGTCTAAATGGTCGAACTGGCACAGCCTCGCCGTGCGGGTTCGGAGAGCCCCGGGGGTCTGGGGGCCGCGAAGAAGCATCACACAGATGACCGCGGATTCCCGATCGATGAGATTGAGGGGTTGAGTGAACCCCTGTTCGTATTTCGGAACCCGGCCCACGTCGGTTTTATTGACCAGCCCCATCTCGATGAGGCCGTCAACGGCCTCCCGGACGGTTGCCTCGCTGTAGGAGACCACCGGTTCCCGGTTGGACTTCTGGTTACAGGCGTTGATCAGGGCGTTCAGAGACAGCGGGTAATGTTCGGGAGTGGCCAGTTCTTTTTCAACGAGACTCCCCAGCACCCGTGCTTCGACATCGTTCAGACGAATGTCCATGAATCTTCTCCAGAGCATCTCATCGACCCACCGAAGACGGGCCGCGGAACCGTATCCGATCCCGTCGGACGGCAGATCAGCGTTATCGGAACACAGAAACCTGCATCGGCTTTCTCACAGGGCCGCCGGAGCGAAAGCGGAATCCCTTCGTGGATCTCGCCCGTCTTTGCGACGCCAGGACCGGCAGGGAGACGGTTATGGCAGTTCTCTGTCGGGGTCGTGGAATTCCACACCGTCGAAACTGCGGGCGTAGTTGACCCGGTTAAACCAGTTCTGGTAGTCCTCCTGGGGTCTGGTTTTCTCCTCGATGGCATCCCAGATCTCTCGGGGCATGTCCCAATCACCGGCGGTCATATTCTGCTTCAGCTGGGCCGGCGACCGGACGCCGATGATGACCGAACTCACAAAGGGCCGCCCCAGTGGCCAGGCGATGGCCAGCTGCGACAGGGGGACACCGCACTCGGATGACACCGCCTCAAGGATGCGGGCCGTCCGAAAACCCTTTTCGTTCCAGAACCGGGGGCCGTCCGTCTTTTCACGGAAGAATAGCCGGCTGCCCGCTTCGGGGGTTTCCATTCCGTTGTACTTTCCGGTAAGGAGCCCTCCCCCCAATGGACTGTAGCCCATCACCCCCACCCCGGAATCGATGCAGGCGGGCACCACCTCCCGCTCTAATTCTCGATGGACGAGATTGTAGATCACCTGGGCGCTCGACATGGGCTGGGCGTTCATCCGTCCGGCCAGTCCCTGGGCCTTGGTCACCTGCCAGCCAAACCAGTTGCTGCACCCGGTATAGCGCACCTTTCCCTGCCGCACGAGATCGTCCAGGGCCCTCAACGATTCCTCCATGGGGGTTAAGGGATCCGGCCCGTGAAGGTAGTATAGGTCGATATAGTCCGTACCCAGCCGTTTCAGGCTGGCTTCGCAGGAAGCGACGATGTGCTTTCGGGAAAGCCCGTATCGGTTGGGCGAAAGCGCCACCGGGAAATAGCATTTTGAGCTGATGACCAGCGCGTTCCTGTCGAGCTCCGGAAGCAGGCGCCCGATGATGGTTTCCGACCGGGTTCCCGCATAGACATCCGCACCGTCCAGGTGGTTCCCCCCCCGCTCGAGGTAGGCCCTGATGATATCGTGAGCGGTATTCTCGTCGCATCCCCAGTCCTCCGCGCCGAAGGTCATGGTTCCAAGGGTCAAGCGGGACACGACTAGACCCGATGTACCGAGTTGGCGATATTTCATGGATGCCTCCTTTCTCGGGGTCAATGATGGGGACGGCAGTTGGAGGCCGACCGCTGCTGCCGGCGGGACGGCTGCTCCATAACCGGTCGACCGATCTCAGGGCGGAACCACCTCGAAGACTGGGGTTCGAACCTCCCGGGGCATTTTCGCCCACGGACTGTCGCAAAACCGGGCTCGGACCGAGTACCGGCCCGGGGCCAGATTCCGGGGCAGCCGCCATCGGATACCGTCCATCTGTTCGATATCGTGAAATTGAGGGCAAGGGCCCCGGGACGGCACCGCTAATTCCGGCTCAAAAGCGGCGGCTGCCGTCGAGGCCGCTTCAGGGTCCAGGAAAAACACCGGGTTGACCCCGATGGGAAAGGCGGTCATCCGGGTAAACCGCAGGGTCATCTCCTCTCCTGGCAGATAGACGTCGAAGTCGGTCACCAGGTCAATGAGCTTGTTGTCGTCCGAGATGCCGGTCCCCACCCCCGAGGAATTTTCGTCCCAGGAGCGGGCCGGGCCCACATCCACGTGAAGCGTCTCGCCATGGTAGTATCCCGCTCCGCCGAATCGGAGAGTCTTGACCGTTTCCCAAACCTCCCGGGACGACACCCCATCCACCATGAAGTCCGCGGCCATTCCATACTGGTGCAGGCTTGCCTTGGCCGCCAGTCCCCCACCTTTGCGGACCTTGGTGTTGTACTCCGGGCTGCGGTACCCGGAGGTGATCACCACTCGGGCACCCGGGCGATGATGATCCTCCAGGTAGTCGATATACTCCAGCAGGCGCAGGGACAGTCTTGGGCGAAGAGGATCGTAGGGCGCGTCGAACACCCGGCAGATCTTCTCAATGGCCGTCGGATCGTAAACGCCGGGACGGGTCCTGTAGCGGCCGGTGAATCCCAATCCATTCTTCCGACTGTAAATATCGATTTGGCCGTCACCGCTGAATACGAACCTGGACACCTCCGCTGCGACGGCCCGGTCGCCGCAATCCAAGGCCAACAGGATCATCACTATCCCGACCGTTCCAGCAATCGCCGACTTCACCACTGTGGCAGTCCTCCGTATTCCTGTATCGGTGCCGTTCAAAAAAAGACCCGCCCGAAACGTTTGAAAAATGATATAATGGGACAGAATCGGCAATCCACGGATCCACTTCACCTCTTTACCACAACGACGTCCGATCGGCGACAGCTGCCTTGGAAACCGACCCCCAGATCCCATTCCAGAACAAGGAGAAGAGGCATCCGCCCCCCCTTCGCGTCTCGTGGTTCATCTGGGGAATCGGCGCCCTGTTTTACCTCATGGCGTTTTTCCACCGGGTGGCGCCGGCGGTGATGACCGAAGAGCTCATGAAGGCTTTCGACATCAGCGCCACCGGTCTCGGCAACCTCTCGGCGTTTTACTTTTACAGCTATGTCGCCATGCAGATTCCCACGGGCATCATCGCCGACCATTGGGGCCCGAGGCGGCTGTTGTCCCTGGGAGCTCTGGTGGCCGGAATCGGAACCATGGTATTCGCCACAGCAACGGGTATCGCTTGGGCGAGCGCCGGCAGGCTGCTGATCGGGGGGTCCGTGGCCGTGGCTTTCGTGGGTATCCT
>JASFIA010000295.1:0-4403 GCA_050122915.1 Desulfobacterales bacterium
AGTGAGGATTCCGTTTGGAATTTCAAGCCGACCCCGGGGTCTAATCCATTTGGGAGCGTTTGGCGTTTAAACGATCAACGAAAAGAGCAGCCAGACGACGGCGGTGGGCAGCAATGCGGCTTTGAGAAGCCCCGCCGGCGACACCCCGTTATCAAAATACCGTTTCAATATGGACTGTCCGGCCGGGTTCGGGGCGTTGGCGATCACGGTCAGACCACCGCCGGCCACCGCTCCAGCCACCACCGAGTATTTGAGGCTGTCAACAAACCCCGGCACCAGAGTGGCCAAGTAGGTGATGGCGGCATTGTCGTTGAAAGCCGTAAGGACGGTGGCGCCGATCATCAGGGGAATTTCCGTCAGGCTCCCCAGGACCGGTTCGATCCACCAGCCCTGGACCCCACCGTGGACCACCAAACCGCCAAGAAAGAACCCCACCAGAAGGGCGGGTTTGAGGTCGACCCGGTTCTGATAGGGAGAGGTGACCTGGGCAAATCCCAGGAAAAAGAGAAGGCCGGGAATGAAAAGCTCCGGATGATGGGCGTTGAATATGGTCCACACCATGAAAAAGACATGAATGATCGTCACCCATGCGGGCACGGGATCTTCCCGGCGATCCCAATCCGGATCGCGGTAGGGCGCCCGCTGGTCTTTGGCCAATACCATTGGAATGGATCTTCGCAGGCGTGCCAGTTTGACCTCTTCGAAACGCCGCTCGAAGGCCTTGTGGGCCAGATCGGGGTCGACGCCTGATGCGGACGCTTTTTCGATGTAGTGGGGCTCAAGATGATCCCGCACCCGTCTGGCAACCTCCGCCACCTGTCTTTCGAACATCTTGCTGAAGTTGAGCTCCGTTTCGATGGCCGGCAGCACCGTATCCAATTCCTTCTCCATCTCGTTGCGGCAGAGGTGCTTTCTGCGGATGTCGTCTTTGACGCGCCGGAGATTGAAGCTTTCCTCCAAGGCTTTGAAGTGCCGGCGATACAAAATAAAATAAAGTCCATTGGCGATCAGGATGCCCGCGACAGCCTTCCAGCCGAATTTTACGAGCATGTAGGGGGTTCCCCACTCCCACGGGCCGGCCACCATCAATACCGGCGGGGCGGCGAAGTGGGTCAGGGTTCCGCCCACCGAAATGTTGACGAACAAGAGACCCAGTGTGGCGTACTTGAAACCTTCCGAGGGCTCCAGTTCATAGAACTTGTTGGCCAGCAGAAGGGCAGAGATGGTCATGGCCGCAGGCTCGGTGATAAAAGACCCCAGCAACGGACCGAAGGTCAGGATGGTGAACCACCAGGCGGTGAGAGACCCCCCCAGCAGGTTTGCGATTTTCTCCATCATGGCCTCGGACACTTTCAGGATGGGACGGGTGGCGGCAAGGGTCATGATGACGACCACAAACAGGGGTTCGGTAAAATTGACCTTGTGGCTGATGTAAAATATAGCGGTGGACCAGTTGAAAAAGACGATGATCGTCGTCACCAGGGCGATCGCCCAGATACCAAAAATCACCTCGACCTCGCCTAAAAAGTGAAACAGCTCGGCCCCGTGGGAAACCGACTGCTGGGACACTTCGCCCCGGGCCTGACGGTCCTCGTGCTCATGCTCGAGCCGATGGGCAATGGCCATAAATTTAGAGGATAAAAAGGTGTGAACGATGGCAAGAAAGAAGATCAGCGTGGCCACAGCGTTGAATGGCTCGGCCTTGACCCGTTGGATCAGACGCCCCGTGATGGTATCGATGGCGGCATCATTGTAGCCATCCAGTTCCCGGGGAAATTCAATGCCGCCGTCAGCGGCGGGGGTGGCGGCAAAGGCCAATCCGATCACGGTCAGGCCGGCAATCAAGATGATCAGGAACATTCGTACCGGAGTTCCGCGGATCATGTTTTTCCTCCTTCTGTGTTATCTTTTTCGTCCCAGATCCAATACGCCATCTCTGCTAGCGGTTCGTTACCCCGCTTGACAACTCACAAGGGCCACGGTGAAGGGGCACATTCCGCAGATCTCGGAATGCCCAAGGCAATTCAAATTTGACCAATGGAATGATGATCAAACCTTGTGGGTGCCACCAGTGTTGTCAGCCGCACCCGGAGAAGTAATAGGCTCTGCTTAAAGGAGGGGACGCTCCGCCAGACGTTTGGGCCCTATCCGACAATGTAGGCACCGGTGCCGGCCGCGATCAATAACTCGTCCTGATTCTTCAGCTCCATCCGGATGACCGCCACTTTTCGCCCCGTCCGCATGACGGTTCCTCTGGAAAAGAAGACGCTGCCCTTGCCGGGCCTCAGGTAGTCGACCCGAAGATCGATGGTGCTGATCCGCGTGACCCGTTGGGCCATCTCATCGATGCCAAGCCCCTTCATCTGCTCGAGGGCGGACACCGTGGCGGTCATGCCACCCGTGGCGTCCAGGACCGCCGAGATGACCCCGCCGTGAAGCATCCCGTGGACGACATTGCCGATGAGATCCTCACGCATCTCGAACCTGAAGCCGGCCTCCCCGAAGTCAAGCCGATCGACCGTCAACCCAAGCAACCGGTTGAAAGGAAGCCGGTTTTCGTAGATGTCTGTGACAGCGTCCAAAATCGCGGCGGGATCGGCCATTGTCTTCCTTTCCGTGATCGGCGATGTGGGTTTGAATATCCGGGGAAACCGCCCTTGAATGCTCATCGCTCGGTATGGCGGCCACAGGGATTCCGGCGTGACGATCCACAGCTCAGCCCTCCGCCCTCTCCCCGAAAGGGAGAGCCATGGAAGCAGGGATGATCGTCCACAAAGGTCAGGACGCCCTGCCTCTGGCGCCTGACGGAAAGGTTCAGCACATCCGGCCTGGCATAGTGCCCCGACGGGTCGAAGTTCTGCCGCTCCTCCCGCACTCGCCCATGGTCGATCACCGCCGTCAACAAGGCCTCCCTATCGGTCACCGGGGCCAGCACCCACTGGCCGTCCGGCCCGGCGATGCAGGACCCGCCGTCGGCCAGAACGGAATCGCTCTCGCCCACGATTCGGTCTCTGAAGGGTGTCCCCTGGGGGACATCGGCCGTGCGCATCATTCCCGATACCGACACCACATAGGATCGGGATTCCAGGGCGATGAATCGGGTGATGTCAGCCGTGTTGCGAAGCCCCCCCGGCCATACGGCCACATGCAAATCCTCTCCCTGGGCGTAAAGAGCGGTTCGGGCCATGGGCATCCAGTTCTCCCAACAGTTGAGGCAGCCCACAGTGAACGCCCCAAGGGGGTGAACCCTGAGACCGTTGCCGTCGCCGGGAGACCAGGTCAGCCGCTCCTCGTAGGTCGGCATGAGCTTTCGGTGAACCGACCGGATCTCACCCCGGGCGTCGATAAACACCAGGGAGCAATAGAGGCTGTGACCTCCCCGATCCCCGGGCCGCTCGACGCAACCCAGGGCCACGGCGATTCCATGGTCGGCGGCCGTTGCGCAGACATCCGACAGGTGTCCGGATTCGATCTGGACGGCCTGGGTCAGATAGTGGGAATGAAGTTCCTTTTGGAGGGGTGAATTGAACCGGGCGCCGTCGGTCCGCTCGATCCAGAACGGATAGCCGGGCACCAGAGCCTCCCCGAAACCCACGAGTCGGCATCCTTCCGCCGCCGCTGCTTCCACCTGGCCTATCACCTTGGACAACGTCTTTTCCCGATCGAGCCAGACGGGGCTGATTTGGGCGAGGCCAACCGTGAGGGTGTCGGCCGATGATGTCGATGCCGGCATGGGATCGTTCTCCTTCAATCGGGGTTGGGGCGGCTGAGTCGGAGATCAATCCATCTGGAAAAGGGAGATGATCTGTGGCAGCAGGGCCGGGGTAGTGCTCATGGCTTCCCCGGCGAAAATAGTCTCATTGCCCGACCAGTCGCCAAAATAGCCGCCGGCCTCCTTCAGGATGACGGGAAACGGCCCGCAGTCGTAAGGATTCATGATGGGGTCGAGCATGACCTCCACCCGGCCGCTGGCCACGAGGGCATGGCCGTATGCATCCGACCAGCCGACACTGTGGTAGGAGGCGGCGAGGATGCGCTGCCATTCCCGACTCCGTCCATGCTGATCGAAGCTTGCGGCATTGGTAAAAGAAACGATACTGCGATCGAGCCGATCGACAGGGCTGACGCGGCAGGGCCTGCCGTTGAGTCGGCACCCCTGCCCACTGGCGGCGCAGAGCATTTCATCCAGGGCGGGAAAATAGCAAACGCCCACCTCGACTTTCCCTTCGACCTCCAAACCGATCAGGACCGCATAAAGGGGAACCCCCCGAACGAAAGCCTTGGTGCCGTCGATAGGGTCGATGAACCACCGGAACGCCGACCCATCCCCGTCGCTGGCGCCGAATTCCTCGCCCACGATGCGGTGGCCTGGATACTGTTTTTCGATCCGCGACCGGATGAGT
>JASFIA010000296.1:0-4379 GCA_050122915.1 Desulfobacterales bacterium
TTCTACGCTTTCGACAAGCGGGTGTGGTACTTCCACGGACTGTGGCATCTGTTCGTATTGGGGGGCAGTGTCTGCCACTACCTGACCGTTTGGATCTACGTGGTTTGATCTCGGACCGATCGAGAGTCCTGCACCCATCCGCCCATGGACGGCCGCCGATGAGAGGTCCTCTTCCGTGCACCCGTGCTGTTTCCCCTCGGGGGTTGCTTCTCTGAATCGGCTGCTCCCGCCGGTTGTGGTTGCCGAGGGACGCTGTTTGGGACCGCTGGTTCATTTTGACCCCTTGCCTTGCCGATTCTCTCGCCACTCGTTACCATTTGACAAGGACCTCTGAAATACCACCGTCCCAATGGGGGTAACCAATTCGCGAAACGATGGAGGCCAACTCATGGACTTCGAACGTTACTATTTGGATCTATTCGAAATGTTGAGCCAATGCTGCAAGAGCGTCGCTTCCGGCCACTATGATCAAAAGGATTTGAATCAGCTCTTTGAACTGTCGAAAAAGGGTCGCTATCCGGGGTTTTTGTCTGAACTGGCCGAATCCTTTGGCATGATGATGGTTAAGGTGGAAGCCCGCGAATTTCGTCTTCGACAGATGGTTGAAGAACTCGAGGAAGCAAAAGCAGAACTCGAGCGCCGGCTGTCATGTGATAGGCAATAGGATAGTCGCCGTGGTGCCGAGAGGGCCTGATGCGGAAAGCCGATCGGTGAATCATACCGTCGTGTCAATGACACGGCTCTCGGCGGTTCGGTCCTCGTCCCGGGGCGGCTGCGAATACCGCAGGGTAACGGATACCGCAGGCGACGGGCGCGCGGGGAGGCTCCCTCCCCGGTCCGTGTTTCGGCCGGCGGGTGAGGCTAAGGGGACGCTGGGATCCGACTCGATCTCCATGGGAATGTCGTTTCGGGTGATGATTTCATTCCGGAAGGATCGATTTTATTGACAATAAGCACCGTTTCTGTTCTCATATCCCCATAGGATATACAATGCCGCTCGAACTCCGGCAAGGAGAGAGACGTATGTAGAGCCAGGAAAGCCCCATTTCTCGGATCAGGGAGATGGGGCTTTGCCTTGTCGACCAATCCGTATGCCATTGGGGGGGCGACCATGCTTTACCGCTTCAATTTCTATGAGGATGAACGGCTTGTCAAAGTCAATGTTTTCGGCAAAACCGACAAGCAGCGCATTCTTTCGAGGCTGGTCCGTTTGATCAACGACCCCCGATGGAAAGAGGGTTATAAGGTGCTCGTGGATTACACCGGTGTAACGAGCATCGACGGAGGCTCGGGCAATGTCGAAACGCCGTGGTCCCTGCTGAAGGAGATACCCGAGGATCGCATACCCATCGGGGTTGCCTATGTGCTTCCGGAAAGACTGTTCCACCAGTTCGATCGAATGCCCACCGGCGTGGCCTACGTTCTCGCGGAAGGCCCTGATCAGCCGTTCATTCACCCGATACTCTCCCTTTCCAGCATTCGGAAGGGGTTGAAAGTCAACTTTTTCCGTGATGAGTCCAAGGCGATGAAATGGCTCGTTCAACTGGAGGCGGAAGCCGCTCCGGTTGACTGACATTGGGTCGAAAAAATCGGTTCCCCAGGACCGTGGGCAAGGCCCTGCGTCGAGCCGTTGATGGCTACTTGAATCGAGACGCGGCGTTTTTAAACGCCTCGCTGAGATTGCTCCATGCCTTCTCGGCCCCATCCCGGAGATCATCCCAGGCGTTGCCGGCTTCGTCCTTGAAATCGTCCAAGGCATTCTCGGCAGCAACTTCGAGGTCGATGATCTTCTCCTTCATTTCTTTCCTCAGCTGGCCCAGGTCTTCCCATTCCTTGTCGATTTTTTGTCTGACATCGGCCGCAAGATGCTGGGACTTGGCTTCCAGCTTGTTGCGCTCCACGCTCCACCGGTAGTTCAATTCGTCGACCTGCTGCCTCATTTTTTTTAGGAATTCTTCTTTTTTAGTCGTTCCCATAATCGACTCCTTCTGGTTGGGTTGCACATCCGGCTTGACGGGTGACGTCGGCCGTCAAGGATGCACGTCCGTTCAGGCAGCCCCTCTGCGGTCGACCTGCGGGGCGTCGGGGCGGGATGGAATGGTGAGCCGTCTCCCGGCACCTAATCCTCCGATACCGCTGTCAACTCGGCCTTGGTGACCCGGAGGAGTTCTGCGGGTGTCAGTTGCATCATGGCATCGATATCGCCCCCGCCTCCGAAAAGGGTATCGATTCGTATGACCGACGGATCGATCAGTGTCGGCAGGGGATGAATGTGCCCGAATGGCGGCATGCTGCCGACCACGAATCCGGTAATGTCTCTGGCCTGATCGGCTGATGCAAATTTAATCCGTTTGCGACCGATTTGCCAGCGGGCGGCCAATTTTTTTCGATCCACCCGGGCCAGGCCGTTGTTGATCACCAAGAACGGGATGCCGTCGGCGAGGAATACCAGCGACTTGATGATCTGTCCGACCGCGACTCTGAGCTCTCGTGCCGCATCGCTTACCGTGGACGTGTGGCCGTTCATGGGGAGAATGGTGGCGTCGATGCCGTTGACTTCGATGAAACGCTCGAGGTCGGAGCGGTTTAGAACTTCCGGCATGGGTATACTCCATCGGTTCCTGAGGCTGAAGTGCGAAAACGGTCCATAGGCTCTCTCGGTATCGATGACCGAGCCCCGGCTGAGGATCCGAGATGGGAATCAGTACCGGTAGATTTCGTCCACCATATCCTTGAACCACTTGGGTTTTTGAAAAACGACCATGATCAGTGCCATGGCGGTGATGGGAATGGGAATAATGGTATCAAATACGGCCAAAACGACAATATAGATCAGGATATAGGTTTTGCCTGACAAGAGAGACCTCCCGGGGTGAACGCTGTTGTGCAACGGAATCGGAAACCCAGGCGCGGCAGTCGGAATTCCAAGCCCAGTGGCGGGTTAACGGGAAACCGTCAGCATCCCCGCCGCCATGGATATTAAGGCGGCGGGGATGCTTGTAGCCGAAAGCGCGTGCCCTCCAGAGCCGCTTCCACACTGCCGGAGTCAATCGGCAGGTGGCCTGCGATCTCATGACAGCGGCTGTCCTGCGGTGTTAAAAAAGGAGCCGGACACTAGAACGGTTTCCCTTACCATCGATGGTTCGATAATACAGCCGATAATACCGGTTCATGCAAGTCCTTTGTTGCAAGGGCGTCGTCAATGGGGATGACACCGCTTCCGCCTTCGTCAGGGATTGTGGAATCCGCATTTCGGATTTTGCCGAGGGGACCTGGGTCGGCCCCAACGGACACGGTCTATGGAATGATGCCCTGGGATCGGATGATAAATACTGCCAGGTTCCCCAAGGCGCTGGGGAGAACCGACCGATCGGGAAAACGATCGCTGCCGTCGGTCCATCGCGTCAGGCTGTTTGAATGCCTTTGGCCGGATTGGCAACGACGAAGAATCCGGCTGCGATCCCTGTCAGAAGAAAGGCGGCTGTGAGAAACAGGTCATACCCGCCTGCCTCAATCATCCACGCCCCGACAAAGGGTCCTAAAAAGGAGCCCAGATGTACCGAGAGCATCATCATGTTGGCATTGTACCCCCGATAACGGGGATGGGTGACCAGGTACATCAGGGAATTCAATGGCGGGACGCTCAATCCCATGCCGGTGCCGAAAACGACGGCGATGGGCAGAATCCAGGCTGGGTCCGGCGTCAGCTGCAACAGCAGAAACCCAATTCCGGTGAGCAGAAACGCAACAGCCACCAGCGCCACCTTCGAGACGGTATCGAAGAGTCGGCCGCCAAAGAGACGGATGGCGATCATGACCCCCATCTGTAGGGTAAAAAAGAAACCCGGATTCTTGACGCCCCTCTTAATGCCAAAGCCTTCAAAGAGAAAAAAGAGGGCCGAAAACAGGGTGAAATAGATGCTGTTGACCAACAGGATAGAAATCACCGGTTGGCGAAAGAGGTTTTTCGTTTCGGCGCCCCGTTCGAGAGCATCTTCCCGGTTCAGATCCGACAGGGGGAGCCGTCCATGAACCCGGCGGCGAATGGTGGGCAAGATGCCAAGGGCCGGCAACAGCAGTCCGGCCGTTGCCAGGTAGATCCTTGTCGGGGAATCGGTCATTGGCAGGAGCATCTCCGAAACCGCCGGCATGATCGAATAGGGTGCAAGCATGGCCACTGAGTAGAGGCTGAACGCCATGCCGGTCTTCTTCGGGGGCATGATCGCCACAAGGATGACCATGCATGACGCCATGACCAAGAAAATGCCGGCACCATGGGCGATTCTCACCATGGCCAATGTCCAGAATCGATCGGCCAGCAGGTAAGCCACGCCACAGAAGGCCACCGCCAGGATGCCGGCCCGAAGGCACGCGATTGC
>JASFIA010000297.1:0-4376 GCA_050122915.1 Desulfobacterales bacterium
GACGTTCTCAAAATGGGGCGAACCGAAAACCAGGATGCCGTTCCCATGACCCTGGGCCAGGAATTCAGGGCCTATGCCGTCATGATCGAGAGCGGCATGAAGGCCCTCAACACGGCATCGGAGGAGTTTCTCAAAATCAACATGGGGGCGACGGCTATCGGCACCGGAATCAACAGCCCCCCGGGCTACGCGGATCTGGTGACGGTCAAGCTCAAGGAAGTAAGCGGGATACCGTTTCGAAAAGCCGACAATCTGGTGGAAGCCACCCAGGACTCCGGGGCCTTCGCCCAGATGTCCGGCACCATGAAGCGGGCGGCGGTTCAAATTTCTAAGATTTGCAACGATCTAAGATGGTTGTCTTCGGGACCCCGCTGCGGGCTGAACGAAATCAACCTGCCCCCCATGCAGCCGGGCTCATCCATTATGCCCGGGAAGGTCAATCCGGTTATCCCGGAGATGGTCAATCAGATCTGCTATCAAATCATCGGTTACGACGCCATCGTGTCCATGGCGGCCGAAGCCAGCGAACTGGAGCTCAATATGGCCGAGCCCATCATGGCCTACGACCTGCTCCACGGCATGATGATCCTGAAAAATGCCTGCATCACCTTGAACAGCCGATGCATCAGCGGCATCGAAGCCAACCGGGAAATCTGCCGGCGGTATGTGGAAAACAGCATCGGTCTGGTGACCGCCCTGAACCCGGTCCTCGGGTACGAAAAATCCGCCGCCATCGCCAAGGAAGCCCTCAAGACCGGTGGGAGCGTCTACGCACTGGTCCTCGAAAAGGGATGGATAACCCAGGAGAAACTGGACGATCTCCTCAAACCCGAAAACATGACCGACCCCCGAAAAATACCGAAATAGGGGGCCGCCGACCCGTGAGCCACGGCCAAGGCATCGGTCTATGCGCCCCCCGTGGCTCGAGCCCCCTGCCCTCGTCATACGGTATCGCTTGTCGATACGGAGAGTCACCCCGTGGAACCGATCTGGATTCTCATTGCCTTTATCCTCGGCTTCGCCGCCACCAGGGTAGAACTGCCTCCCCTAGTGGGATACCTGGTGGCCGGATTCGTCCTGAATGCCATGGGGGCCGAAGGGGGCCACGCCATCGAGCGCATCGCCGACTTGGGCGTTCTGCTCCTCTTGTTCAGCATCGGGCTGAAACTGAAATTCAAGTCACTCTTCAGGCCGGAGATCTGGGCCGGCGCCACCCTTCACCTACTGCTGTCGGTGGTCGGCTTCGGCGTCCTGATTGGCGGACTCTCCGCTGCATCGCTATTCGCGTTTGCCGATCTGGACATGGGAACCGCACTGCTCATTGCGTTTGCCTGCAGCTTCTCGAGCACGGTCTTCGCCGTCAAGATCCTCGAGGAGCGCGGAGAGATGACGTCCCTGCACGGACGCGTGGCCATCGGCATCTTGATCATGCAGGACATCTTCGCCGTCCTCTTCCTCACCTTTTCCACGGGCAAACTGCCCTCTGTCTGGGCCCTGGCGGTGGTCCCGGGCCTCGTGGTGCTTCGTCCCATCCTGATGGCCACCCTCGACCGGGTGGGCCATCGGGAGCTTCTGCTGCTCTTCGGGGTCTTCATGGTCGTGGGACTGGGGGCCGGCGGCTTCGACCTGGTGGGGCTGAAGCCGGATCTGGGAGCCCTGGTTTTCGGCGTCCTGGTCTCTTCCCATCCCAAAGCCGACGAGCTTTCCAAGGCCCTTTTGAGCTTCAAGGACCTTTTCCTCGTAGGTTTTTTTCTCAACATCGGCCTGTCCGGCCTGCCGACTCTCGCCTCACTGGGCATCGCCATTCTTCTGCTGGCCCTCCTGGTCCCCAAGGCCGCCCTGTATTTCATGGTCTTGACCCGCTTCCGCCTTAGGGTCAGAACCGCCTTCCTGACCGCCCTGTCCCTGTTCAATTACAGCGAGTTCGGCCTCATCGTCGCCGCTATCGGTGTCAAGAGCGGGTGGATCGACGCCGAGTGGTCGGTTACCATCGCCATCGCACTGTCCATATCCTTCGTGGCGGCGGCGGCTCTGAACAAGGCGCCTCACACCCTATACGCCCGCCACAGCAATGCATTGAAACGGTTCGAAACCGCCGAACGGCTTCCTGGCGACACGCCGATCAGCACCGGTGATGCCGAAGTGGTGATCTTCGGCATGGGCCGTGTGGGTGCGGGGGCCTACGATTACATGAGACGACACTACGGCGGAAAGGTTTTGGGCATCGACCACGACGCGGCCACGGTGGCAGCGAACCTGGCAGCGGATCGCCGGGTGATCCACAACGACGCCACAGACTCTGAATTCTGGGCCAATATCCAACCGTCGGGAAAGATCAAGCTCGTCATGCTGGCCATGCCCCAGCACACCGCCAACCTGTTTGCCCTGAGGCGGATCGTCAACAGCGACTATGGGGGAAAGATCGCGGCCACCGCAAGGTACGACGACGAGATGAAGGAACTGGAGGACGGTGGGGCCCATCTGGTTTTCAATTTTTTCGCAGAGGCCGGGGCCGGATTTGCAGAGGAGGTGCAGAGAGTGATGGTGTCCTGAAAACCACCTCCGACGCATCAGCGACACTGAAGGATCGGGAACGGCTAACGATGTCCCCTCGACTCCCGGACATTCGAGGTGAAGCCGAGTGAGGCGGCACCGTCGGGAATGGGAATCGTCTCTTTGAAGGATCCGCCGCGATGGCTCTTGAATCCGGAGTTGTAGACCGGCTTGCTATGAATCACCGCCCCCCCAGCGTCGAGAAAATGCAAATAGACGATAATGGAATCGGCCTTGTACTGGACCTTTCCAATATGTCCGCTCACGTCGAGATCCCTCCCCGAACCATCGGAGGCCGATGTCACCTGGTAACTGTAGGCCAGGGTGACCGATCCCGCATCGGCGGTACCGTCGTGGACGCCGGCATCGTCAATAGGAATTCTCTGATCGGGTTTGATGGTCACGTCAAAGAGTCGGCCCCCCTGGCAGGACATAAACAAAACTCCAGCCGCCAACATGAGCAGCAGTCGAAGAGTCCCCGTTCGTAAAGGCATCATTTCCGTCTTCTCCCAGATGTCCGGTGGGCATGCGGAAGGCAGGCCCGTAAAAAAGTCATATAATGGAAAGATAAGGCACGGTTTCTCCCTTAGCAATCCGGTGTACCGGTGTCGTGGTGGGGCGCATGGCTATGGGATCGGAGGTCTGGTCATCGGGCGATACCAGACTTATGGTTTGACAGTAACGTCCCCCAACCCGGAAAGCGAATGAGCCATGGGATGGATTGAGGACTGGCGACAACGACGCAAGCAAAACGCCGAGATCCGGGCCAAAGAACGCCGCATCGCATCGGCTCTGGAACAGAGTATCGATCAGGTTGTGCGTCACTTCGACCCCGTGGTTCACGCGGTCAGTGGGGTCCGAAAACAGCTTCGTGAACCCGTCCGGAAGGCGTCCGATCACGTCGGGGCGGTGGTCGATGCCATCGGGGGGCCGATCGACCTGACGCCGGACCACTGGCCCAAAGACCCCACTCTCAGAGCCATGTTCGTCGATGCCCAGTCGATCCGTTGCATCCTCCGACAAACCGCCGACATCAAATCCCTTTTCAAGGCCGAGCCGACCGATCGATTGATTGCCCTCCTGACCGCAACCCGGAAGGAGAAAACCGTCTTCACCGCTGCCATGGAGGGCGGCATCGTCAAGAGGGACGTGGCCCAGACCTCAGTTGAGTTCATCGATCACCGCGTCGTCGCCCCGGCCCTTTCGGAGGCAGAGACCCGTCACGATCTCAAAGGCCAGGCCCTGGCCATCATTGCCCGCAGGGCCCTCGAGGAAGTAACAACCCTCAAGTCGTGGAAGTCGGAGTTGACCGAACAGTCCAACGCCCTATCGGCACAGCTCCAGGTGTTCCGCAAGCCCGCAGTCGGGCTCGACAGTTTCTCCGCGGACCCGGCCGAAAGCCCATCCCGGGAGAGCGAAGCCCGCCAGCTGCTTCGGGACATCGACGACAAATTGAAAGAGCTGTCCCAAACCCTGTCGACTCCGGAAGACTATCTCCGTCACCTGATTCGGTATCTGAACCATCCAGAAACCGCCATCACTGCGGAACGCCTGACCCTTAGACTCAATTGGATGGGGGTCAAGCTTAGGACCGACTCCCCCGAAGCCGAAGCACCCATCACCCTGACGGAGATGGATTTCAAGAGCAGGGGGAAGCGGGTGGCGGTTCTGGTGACCCTTTTTCGGAAGGATATCCTAGTCGATTAACCAGCAGGACCCGCCGGGTGCCATTCCTTTCCGGGACGGGGTGTCAGGCAGACCTCAATGAGCGTCAACGCCCCCGGAAAAGGCCCAATAGCCGTGACCCTCCTGGAGAACCTTTT